>NZ_CFIDRX010000056.1:0-23716 GCF_984433645.1 Marisediminitalea sp. | reverse complement strand
TAAAGTCGTCTCTGGGCAAAGAGGTAAACCCTTGCGAATCCATATACCTGTCGACGGTAAGCCTGCTGATCGCATGCTGAGCAAACACATGCCCTTTATCGGCCGCCTCGTCCAGATAGTCATAGTAACCCTTATTAATCTGATGCTGTGTGCCTTCGCAGTAGGCGTAGCGATGTTCTATACGGGCTGTAGCCGCAGACACGTCACTAAATGATGACGCTTGTTGTAATGCTTCATCGAGCTGCTTTGGTGTGCTGGGCGCGTAGTAACAAAACTGCAGATTCATTCCCAGCACGTATAAGGCGTTAATGTCACCTTCGGATGCGGCAGTAACGAGTGCCGTAACATGAGAGCTAAAATTATCTGAAAATTGCCAGACAGGGGCAGTGAGTAAGACAAATGAGCCGCCCCCTTCCACGGCATTATGTTGCGGCTGTTCATAGACGCCAGCGGTAGTGTTGTTCTCTGCGGGTGCACCTGACTTTATTTCTGGTGTAAGTGGCTGCGCATCTTGTTGCACAGTTGGTGAGTGTTTTGCCGAAAAATAAGGGCTGGTTGCAAACAAATGCCACAGCCAGGCGCTCGCCAGCAATAACAAACATAAACCGGCAATTAACAGGCGGGCAGATTTGCTCATAGTGTGTATGACAAAAAGTGTTAGTTAAGGGGGTACAGCAAGTAAGGCTGCCGGCGTAGTTGATACTCTGCTAATGCAGGCTGCCAGCTAGCGCGGATGGCTTGCAGGGAATCGCCTTTGCTTAACTGTTTTCTCAGTGAATCGGTACCGCTAAGTAAATCGAAAAATCGCGCGCGGTCGATCAGTGGTGTATCGCTTTCTTTAAAAGCCTGAATCGCGGCAAGTAACAGCGAAATATCAAAGCCTTCCATAGTACTGCCAGTCAGGTCCATACCTCGTAACTGCATGTCCTGGTGCTTGGGGTTTGGGGCGCTTTCGGGCATGGATACTGGTGTAAAGACAAATTCCCCGAGTGCGACATCCGGGTGTCCGATAACCTGGAACGGCCAGGGAGTGCCACGTCCTACGCTGATCTCGGTGGCTTCAAACAGACATAAAGAGGGATATAACCGGATTGCCTGCTCGTTGGGTAAATTCGGGCTGGGGGGAACGGGCAATACGTAGCGGTCGGTTTTGCGGTACTCAAAGACAGGCACTACGGTTAACGACAAGGCCTGTGCGCTATTTATCCACTGTTCGCCACGGATCATCAGCGCCAGTTCCCCTACCGTCATGCCGTGTAACAGCGGGATAGGGTGCATGCCCACAAAAGACTGAAATGCTAAATCCAGTACGGGGCCGTCAACAAAGCGCCCGTTCGGATTTGGCCTGTCCAGTACCAATACGGCAATACCCTGCTCAGCGGCTGCTTCCATCACATAGTGTAAGGTGCTGATGTAGGTATAAAAACGGGCTCCGACATCCTGAATATCAAAAACCAGTATATCAATACCGGCCAACATTGCTGGCGTTGGCTTCTTGGTTTTGCCGTACAAAGATCGTATAGGCAGGCCAGTTTTGGCATCGGTCCCATCGCTAATGGTTTCACCGGCCCCCGCGTTGCCGCGAAAGCCATGCTCCGGCGCGAATACCGATGTAATGCTTATATGCTGTGAGAGTAAAAAATCTACCAGGTGCTGGTCTCTGACCCGGCTGGTTTGATTGACCACCAGACCAACCTGTTTGCCTTGTAATAGTGGCAGGTAGGCCGCAGGTTGCTCTGCGCCGACAATGATGGCCTGAGAACTGAAACTAACCAGTACAGTCAGTAGTGTGACGACAATTAACTGCACTCGTCCTTTCATGCTTCCCTCATGGTCTGTAATAACTAGCTCTGAGCCTGAACCGCTTGACGTAAGAAACCGTTATTTTCCGTCAATATCGCTTCTGCTCGCTTTGCATCCAGGCCTGTCAGGATCATTAAAATCGCTAACTTGGCGTGATTATTCGCAGCTGTAAGCGCTTCGCTGGCTTCCTGTTCAGCGCAATCCGTGGCTTGCATCACAATGCGAATGGCACGCGCTTTTAATTTCTGATTGGTCGCATTTACATCGACCATCAGGTTCTCATAGGTTTTGCCCAAGCGAATCATACTGGCCGTGCTGAGCATATTCAGTACCAGCTTTTGTGCTGTCCCTGATTTCATTCGCGTTGAACCGGTAATGCACTCCGGGCCGACGACGGGACAGATGCCTATTTGCGCGCAGTCCATCATGGGTGAGCCGGGGTTACAGGTAACGGTAACTGAGACGGCCCCCAATTCATTGGCATATTCCAGCGCGGCAATGGCATAAGGCGTTCTCCCGCTGGCAGACAGTGCCACGAGCACATCGTTATGGTTAAATTGAATGGCCTTCAGGTCGGCCACACCCTGAGCGCTATCGTCCTCAGCACCCTCTATGGCATTCTTAATTGCACCGTCGCCACCTGCAATAATGCCAATCACTAGTGATTCTGAAACGCTGAACGTCGGTCTGCATTCTACTGCGTCTAAAATACCAAGACGGCCACTGGTCCCCGCGCCCAAATAAATCAAGCGCCCACCTTCCTGTAGACGAGGCACAATGGCATCAACCGCTTTGGCGATATGGGGGATGGTTTTGCGGACCGCGTCTGCTACGCCTGCATCTTCCTGATTGATCTTTTCCAGAATGGAGATTGTGGGCAACAGGTCAATATCCATTGTTGTCGGGTTGCGACCTTCAGAGACAATCTTATTGAGTTGTTCCAGTAGGGTTGCTGAATTGTTTTTAGTCATGAGCATAATTATTAACGCTTGCTTGCGCCTGTCCGAAACAAAAAATACCGTTCGTACTTAACATTGTACGCTGGCCTCCTGCCAAGTTTTACCGGACGTTTGCTGTCCGATGGCACACACTACACCGGCAATCAGTGTGCCAATAACGAGTTGCCACGTGAATCCCAGTGAAAACTGTAAAGATTCAGGCAAATACCATTCCATTATATAAGGTTGTAGCAGCAGTGGGATGATAAAACCAACAATCAGTGCTGCCAGTACCGAGGCCGGGCTTCCCCGTTGGGTAAATAGCGTGACGAAGTACACGCCAAGTAGTCCGCTGTATGAGAAAACCATTACGCCTAGCGCAAACTGCAACAAGGGCGTATCTGAATACTGTTGCCAGTAATAGCACAAACAAGCCATGAGCGCTAATGCCAGCGCAACAAAGGCCATTGCGATGCGGCCTGCGCTAACAAAGTGCTCTTCTGCACAAGATGCGTGCCGTTTTAATTTCCACGGCCGGTACAAATCCTGAATCAATACGCTGGACATCGAATTCAGACCAGAATTCAATGTAGACAGCGCAGCGGCCAGAATACCTATAGTAACTAACCCCTTGAGACCTGCAGGTAAATCGGTCAGAACATAATACATGAATATGGTAACCGGCTCGCCGGCAAACTCAGGTACAGGTGCGCCACTGCTCATGCTCATAATATCCGGCCGCTGATAGTAAATGTACAGCAGCAAACCAATGATGATAAATAACAGCATAACGGGTATCACCATCACGACCGAGAGCAGCATGGCTTTCGCACCTTCCTGCGCATTCTTACAGGTTAATACGCGTTGCGTCATGTCCTGGTCCAGACCAAAGGCCGCTATATTCAGCAGCACGAAACCGGTAAATACCGACAGCAGGGTAAAGACACCGCCCGGGCTAAAGTCAGTACGAGTGTCGAATAGTAAAAGCTTTGATGGGCCATCTGCAGGAGATTGCAGCGCCTGAATCACCGTGTTGAAATCGGCAGGAATGGCCAACCAAAGCGCGATAATCACGGCAACAGCCGCACCGACATAAGTGATCGCTTGCATTACATCACTGTAAATTACGGTGCGAATCCCGCCGTAGACGCTATATACTAAGCCTATGATGCTGATGAGCAATGTGGCAGATATCACACTCGATGCGTCGATATTGCCAAACAGGATCATGGCAACCGCCAAAGCTGCCATGTACAACCGGGCACCACTGGCAAATACGCGGCCGAATAGATACATGAGTCCGGCCTGCTGCTTGGCTGATTCACCAAAGCGATTTTCAAGCAGCTCGTAAACGGTATAGACGTTTAGCGCGTAAAAACGGGGAATAAGAAACCGGGCAACAAAAAAAGCGGCAATGAAAGCGCCGAGGTTGGTGGCCAAATAGGTCAGGTTTCCCCGGTATCCCTGGTCGGGCCCACCTAAAAAGGTTGCCGCCGACTGGGATGTTGCCAGCACCGATATGGCTACCATCCAGATGGGCATGGCGTTGCCACCCAGAAAATAATCGCTCGTAGTGGCGGCTTTTCGATTAAAATACCAGCCGCTCACTGCGAGCAATAAGCCGTAGAGGGCAAAGAGCAATAAATCGATGCTGGTATATTGGGTTAGCATGTAATCACTTTGTGGTCATGGGCAAGCTAAGTTAGGATGCAGCAAACCGCGTTTTCTGCACCAGTGTTATTCCTTCAGCGGGAAATATTTCATGTGTTTATTTCCCAGAATATAAGTCTAGAATATATTATTCTGCGAACATTTCAAATTAAGAATTTATTAATTAATTTAGTCAGTGTATTGTAGGATTTGTGTTCATTACTGAGAGCGACGTCGTTGAGCAGACAAACCCGCGCCATTATTCATCCTCAGGCATTACAGCATAACTTTGCCAGGCTGCAACCGTCGTTGCCAAGCCGTGCGATAGCCGTGATCAAAGCGGACGCCTATGGTCATGGTGCGGTAACAGTCGCCACGGCGTTAAGTGATTTGTGTACATGCTTTGCTGTGGCAATTTGCGATGAGGTGCGTCCGCTGCGAGATGCTGGGATCACGCAGCCTGTGGTGGTGCTTGAGGGGCCACATGATATGCAGGACTGTCAGATGGCGAAAGCGTCAAATAGCATTTTGGTGGTGCACAATAGCGTTCAGCTCGACTGGCTAACGACATTGCCTGTGTCGCAAAGACCAGAAGTCTGGTTGAAAGTTGACTCTGGCATGCACAGACTGGGTTTTTCGGTCGATGATGCTATTGCGCTACTGGCCTCGCATGAGTGGTTAACGGAACAGCCCTGTGTGTTGGTTACGCACTTCGCCTGTGCCGATGAGCCGGATAATCCATTTAACACGGCACAGTTCGACGCGTTTAATCGAATTGCGGCTGCGACCAATTTGCCTGTATGTGTTGCCAATTCTGCAGCTACGCTTACGCATCCGGATCAATGGGGGGCGTGGTGTCGCCTGGGGATTGGGATGTATGGTGCCTCGCCACTGGCGAACAAAACCGCTGCGCAATTAGAACTGCAGGCTGCAATGACGTTACAAGCTGAAGTGATCGGACTGCATAATGTCAAAAAAGGTGAGTCGGTGGGCTACAGTCAGTCCTGGAAAGCGCCGCGGGACAGCGTTATTGCCACAGTGGGAATTGGTTATGCAGACGGTTATCCGCGCCACTGCCCAACGGGCACGCCGGTCGTTATTAGAGGGCATCGGGCCCCGTTGGTGGGACGTGTGTCGATGGACATGATCACTATCGATGTGACCGATATCCCGGACGTAGCGTTACAAGACACAGTTGAGCTGTGGGGCCGACAATTACCTGTAGATGAAGTCGCGCAATGTGCAGGCACCATAAGCTATGAGTTAACGACACGTGTATCGACCCGGGTGCCGAGGACGGTGGAACAGGCTGCAAGGGATAACCCCTGAGCATGGACTCGTCCAGTATTGTCTTAGCCGGGTTTATCGCCAGTGCATGCGCCAGTGTGGGAACCGCGCTGGGCAGCCTGGGTGTGTTTTTTATTCAGTCGCTGTCGAGGCGGCTGGAAGACGGGTTGTTGAGCCTGGCCGCGGGCATCATGCTGGCAGCGACGTTTTTTTCGTTGTTGTTACCGTCAATAGAGTACGGAACGGCTTTGTATGCAAGTGACATTGCCGGTGCTTTGGTCGCTGGCGCGGGTGTGTTGGTGGGGGCGTTTTTATTATTCTTTATTCACCAGACCGTGCCGCACGAACATTTTGTATCAGGGCGCGATGGTGCGTCAGACAAGCAGTTAGCCCGTATCTGGCTGTTCGTTATAGCCATCACCTTACACAATTTTCCGGAAGGTCTTGCGGTTGGGGTGGGATTTGCCGGCGGGGAAATGGCCAATGGCTTGTCGCTTGCGTTGGGGATCGGTATTCAAAATGTGCCGGAAGGCCTGGCGGTGTCGGTAGCCTTAATGTCGGTAGGGTATAGCCGAACTAAATCTGCGGCGATTGGTATCGCCAGTGGGTTGGTTGAGCCTGTTGGCGGATTGTTGGGCGCGGTTGCTGTATCGGGCGCAGAGGTGTTTATGCCTTGGGCGCTGGCATTTTCTGCGGGCGCAATGTTGTTCATCATTTCAGATGAAATCATTCCCGAGACGCACCAAAACGGCAATCAGAATATTGCCACATTCAGTTTGATTATAGGCTTCGTTGTAATGATGTTATTGGACATCGTGTTGGGTTAACAGCATGAACAAAAGTAAACAACTCTTTTGGGTAGGTATTGATGGTGGCGGCACGAAATGCCGGGCTGTTTTGTATGATGCACAGGGCGAAGCGCTAGCCGACGGGTTAGGCGGGCCTGCTAACATTGCCCGCTACCAGCACCTCGCGCTCGAGTCCATGCTGGATGCGGTTAAGGCCGCAGTCGCTCAGGCAGGGTTGGTGTTTGATGATGTGTGCCAGTCACTTACCGTTTGCGCTGGTTTGGCCGGTGCGTTTCTGCCTTCCTCACAAACATTGTTAACGCAGTGGCGGCATCCGTTTGGTGATTTCGTATTTACCTCGGATTTGCAAATTGCTTTACTGGGGGCGCATGCTGGCAAAGACGGCGCTGTAATGATCACAGGAACTGGGTCATGTGCTGCGACGCTTTCCACGTCAGCCAGCGGGTATGCAGTGCATCAAATTGGTGGCTATGGTTTTCAGTTAGGTGATCAGGGGAGTGGGGCATGGTTGGGCCGCCAGGCGGTTCAGCAGGCTTTATTACATGCAGATGGTATTGCCGACGCGAAAGGGATTTATGACATGGTGACTGGGTTTTATCAGTGCCAGTCTGCTACCGACATTGTCGAACGGCTCAATCAGGCTCAGCCGGGGGAATTTGCGCAGCTGGCACCGTCGATGTTTGCACTGGCGCAACACGACACTGCGGCAAAACACATCGTACAGACTGGCGCAGAGTATCTTGATGCACTGGCACATAAGGCGCTGACGAATCCGTCGATTTATCTGGTGTGCTTGGGTGGATTGGCGAACAAATGGACGCCATTTCTTTCTGATTCCGTGCAACAGCGTCTAGTGGAACCAGCACAGTCTGCTGAATGGGGCGCAATGCACTACGCTCGCGCAAAAAATGCGTTTCAGGTGTGCGTTCAGGCTGAACAGGCCGCGGTATTAAAATAACATCCGTCGGCCATATAGCAGCGAATACCTAACCGTTTTGAGGGTGCAGATGGTCAACATCATCTGCGTTGGTGTCGATATCGGCGCTGGACTCCACCGGTTTTACAGACTGTGGCAAGGAGTAGCGCTCAGGCCGATGATTCAGTGAAATCACCATATTAAGACAGAGTGCGGCCAGGATAGAAATCAGTACCAGATAGGCGTCGATAAACAAAAATGAGATGCTCAGAATTACCGTATCAACGCACAGCTGAAATGTGCCTGCGCGAATGTTGAAGCGACTTTGCAGGTAAAAAGCCAGTATTCCAAGGCCGCCAAGGCTAGAGCTGTGCCGGAACATAATAAGCATGCCCACCCCTATCAGAATACCACCAAACACAGCGGCAAAAATGGGGTCTATGCGAGACAGGTCAACAAACTGAGGCACCCATTCAGAAAACAGTGACACCGTGGTTACCGAAATGAAGGTATTCACCATGAAGCGCTTGCTGATTTGGCGCCACGCAAGATAGTAAAAGGGCAGGTTGATGAGAAAAAACAACAAGCCGAATTCGACCGGAAATACATAGGTACTGAGTAATGCCAGTCCAGCGGCACCGCCAACCATCAGTTCCTGAGATTGAAACAAAAAGATACCAAACGCGACGAACAATCCTGCGCAAAGTAATGCGAAAACATCTTCGAAAACACTGTGTGATGCGTTTTTCATAGGCCTAATGCGTATAGTTATTGAAGTCAAAATCACGGTGGCCGGTCAAATTCTGGTGCTGAAAGAAGACTCGCCATGAATAAGACCGCGTTAAATACGCGGATATTATACTGCCACCTAGGGGCGAAAACACGGGGGCAACCGGTTCGGCCCCGGAGGAGAAATATTATTGGTACGGCAGCTTTACGCATTGTAGTAAGACTGTAATGCCAATGTATTTTATTTGTGAAAATGCGGCGCGGTCGCCGGTTATTCTGCGGTGTTCAAATAGCCAAGCAGTTTGTCCAGTGCGAGGGGCTTGCTAAGTAAATACCCCTGAATACTGTCGCAACCAATTTGCTGGAGAATGGTGCGTTGTTCGTCTTGGTCAACCCCTTCCGCGAGTACCTTGAACTTCAGCGCCTTGCAGATATCGATCATGCCTTTATAGATTTTCTCTGCCTGCGGGGAATGCGCAAGTTCGCGAACAAAGCTCATGTCGATCTTAACGGTGTCGACGGGTAAGCGGGTGAGATAGCTTAGCGAGCTGTAACCGGTGCCGAAATCATCTATAGAAAGGGCGAAACCGGCTTCTCGTAGAGAATTTAGCAGTAAAATGCAGTGATTGAAGTCACTGATGAACGCGCCTTCTGTAATCTCCAGTTCGATATCTGACGTGCTGACCTCAGATTCTGCAATGATATCCAACAGCGCCTGAACCAGATTTGGCCGTAAAAAATCGTTGGCCGAAATATTGATCGAAATTTTCCCTTCAAAGCCCTGTTTGCGAAGAACCGGAAGGTCCTGGCACACTTGTTTGACCACAAAGTCGGTTACTTCACAAATTAACCCGGTGCGCTCGGCAAGTGGAATAAATTCTGCCGGTGAGATCAAGCCATCAACCGGATGTCGCCAGCGTATGAGAGCCTCTAAGCCGTTGATCTCCATCGAATGCAGGTTTTGTTTAGGCTGATACCAAATCTCAAGATCGGTTTCATCATCCAGCGCCTGGTTTAACTGTGACTCAAGCAACACCTGGCGAGTCAGGTTTTTTTCCTGCTGTGGGTTAAACAATTTTTCCTTTGCTAACGGGTCGCTTTTGGCGTGATTCAACGCAATGTAGGCAGATTCGAGCAGCGATACCGGATCGCCAGTGGTATTGATATTCAGCGACATGCCGATTGACGGGGTCAGAAATACCGCGCCTTTCTGTGTACTAAACGGCGCTTCAAATTGGTCGGCAATCCATTTGGATACGTCCCAGATTTCTTCGTGACTTTCCATTTTGGTAACGGCCAGCGCGAATTCGTCACCATGTAATCTGACTAATTTAAACCTGTGGGCTTCGTAACGCTCAAGACGACGGGCGATTTCGAATAAAATAGAGTCGCCGGTTGCATGGCCTACGGTATCATTGATGTTGCTGAATCCATCGAGTTCAACCAGACAGATACCGGTGATAGCATCGGGGCGCTTTTGGTACCAGATTTCGATCTGTCTCAAAAGAGACACACGCAACGGCAACTGCGTTACGTGATCGATCTTTTCCTGCTTCCGGTTGATCACAATTTCCACCAAGTCACCTTTTTGAATCAGCGTGACACAACGATGGCACAACGGCGCTACGCCATGCGTATTCTGCTCGGATTTTACTTCAAGCTCATTCAGATGCTGAATCAGAAACTCGCATTCATCGGGGTAAATAACCGACCGACGTTGCAATGACAATAAGTAGCTTTCCAGTTCGGCTGCCGGACATTCAAAATACCAGATGCCAGTGGAATCACTTTGCATGCCTGTTTCCTTTCAGTGTGTTAAGCGGTAACTACAGCGTGCTGGCCGGAAGTACCAGACTGCAACCGTTTCCAAGAAATTATTATATTCAATAATGATAATAAACCTTTGTTGGATTTATACACGTAAAATTTTAGTGTTTTGTGGATAAGCGATGCAATTTGGCAACAGGTAGGAACAGTTAATCCTAATAATCAGTCTGCAGGTGTAAATGATTTTCTACAAACAGAGTTAAAAATCCGTAAAAAAGCAAAAAAAACCACATTAACAGAAGACATTAAGGGTGAATTCTGGATAAACTGCGATGAGCGGGAAGCATTAGTGCAATAACTCGACAATTGGATTATATTTACTACTTGTCGTCGTATAGTTGGTATTTGGAGACACCATGTCAGTGTGCAATGGAAGCGTAAGACGTATTTTTCGCATCGCATTCACGCTCTGCGCTTTAATTAGCGTCGGAGTAAGCTCATCAGCAGCTGCAAAGCTGGTTGAAGCAAAGGGAATCAGTGAGTTAACCGAAGACAACATGGTGGAAGCGCGGAAAGTCGCGCTTGAAAACGCCAAGCGGGCGGCGGTTGAACAAGTTGTAGGTACCTTCGTTCGCTCTCGTACCGACGTCAACAATTACCTCCTCGGTAAAGACCAAATCTATTCCAGCACGGCTGGCCAAATCGACGAATATAAAATCATGTACGACGGCCCTGGCGATAACGGGGTGTACGAAGTGGTTATCCAGGCAGACGTTCGGGTAAATGCGCTTGTCGATAAAGTCGCTCAGATTCAGGCCTCTATGGGCTGGACAAAAATGCCGCGTATTACCGTGGTCATTGATGACGCATCGGAAAACCTCGTAGTCGCGCAAAACGTGCGTAATGAAATGGTGGAGCGTTTATTGCGCGATGGCTTCCAGGTATTCGACGAATCAGAGCCTGTCTATGCTGGTTTCGCGGTAAATCTGACCGTTGATGCGCAGATCAAACCTGATGAATTCCAGGGTATGAAGATTAACGCCAATGAGCTGACGCTGGGTATGAAGGTGACGCGCGTTGGTGACAATCAGGTATTGGCCGCTGGCGTGAAAAGCGCGAGTAAACCCGGCGTAAAATCAAACAGTATTTTCAGCAAGCTGTCAGCCGATATTATTCGCAAGGAATGGCCACAGCTTCGCAAGCAGCTTATCAAGTTCTGGCACCTGGAACAGGTTCAGGCGCGCAACATTTTCTTAGATATTGAAGGTGTAGAGTCACTGGATATCGCCAATCAAATGAAAGCGGCGCTCCAGGATGCCATGCCGGCAGTGCAACAAATTGAAGTATCAACAATCGCCAATGGTGTAGCCCACCTGGTTATTAGTTACAAAGGGTGGACCGAGCAGCTTTATGAAGAGCTGTTGGCGAGTCAGGTAGCCCAGCGTCACAAAATGACAATTCTTGGCGTGTCTGGAAATAAAATCACCGCAACCAAAGTTTGAGGATAAACAATGAGACGGTATGTACTGGCCGCTCTGGTATTGTCAGCCCTAGCAGGGTGTCAATCAACGGGCAAGGGAAAGAAAGAGTTTGACGTATCTCAACAACTGGCGGCAGCTGGCAATTACGCAGAAGCCATTGCGTACTTGCAACAAGCCATCGCCAAAGAGCCTGACAATAAGCAGTATGCTGCACAGCTGAGCAACATGCGCTTAAAAGCCTCTCAGGACTTATTGGGTCAGGCACAGGCACTGTTGAATGCGGCGAGCGTTGACATTAACGCCATTGATAAAGCCGAGTCACTGGTAAACGAAGCTAAGCAGTTTTCGCCAACCTTACCGGCTATTGGTGAGCTAGAAGCCAAAATTAGTACGTCACGCACAGCGCTGATTGATGAAGTAAAAGAAAAATACTCTGAAGCGCTGGCGTTAATTGACCGGCAGGACTGGGTACGCGCCAATCTGACACTGCAACAAGTACAAAAGCTGTATCCAAACTTTGAAGCCTCCGTGCCTTTAGCCTCAAGAATCAAGACAGAAGGTACCCGCGACTATCTGTTACAGGCTAAAAAAGCCTTTGTTAATTACGAGTTCGAAGATGCAAAGTTGGCAGCGCGTAAGGCCAGTATGCTGGATCCGACTAATGCGATTGCCAAGAAAATGGCTGCCGATGCGGACTCGAAAAACACCCCTGTGTTCTTCAAGAACTTAGCCGCTGAGTCTGTCGATATTCAAAATTGGTCGCTGGTTGAATTTGCGTGTGACAAGGTACTGGCTATGTCTGGTGATGACCAGGACTGCCGCACCTGGAAAGTGACTGCAGTCGAGAAGCAAGTCGACGAAAAAGTGTTGGAAGGCACACGTCTGCTACAGCAAGGTTACATTGCCCGTGCCGTTAAACTGTCAATTGAAATTGATGAAGCAACGGGTGGTGCGCTACCGCCTCGCGCTGCAGCCCTTCGTAATGCGGTTGTATCGCGCGCCGAGGATATTGCTATTGAGTACATGGATAACGGTAACTACGGCGTTGCTTGGTACATGTATGAGTTAATCGGCAAGCTTGATCCATTAATGGAAGGTTTGTTCGAAAAATCCCGTGACGTGCAGGACAAGATCCGTGAGCGTGTTATTAAATCCATTGCGGTGTTCGACTTTAAGAGCCCGTCTTACAACATGGATGCGGGTGGCTTGATTGCCGGTAAGTTGATCTCAAACCTGTTCAACAACGCAAGTAAAGACATCAATATCCTTGAGCGTGAAAACCTGAAGTCGATTCTGGAAGAGATGAAGTTGGGCCAGATTGGTGTAGTTTCCGAGGACACTGCCAAGGAAATGGGCCGCTTATACGGTATCGACGTTGCTATCATGGGTTCTGTACTGTTATTTAAAGTCGATCAGACTCGTTCTGAGAGTGCTGAAACCGTGCGTTATCAGGTGGGCCAGGAAATCCAGGACAACATTGACTTCCTGAACTGGAAAGCACTGAATCCGAATCCGAAGAAAGACGAACTGCAATCTGCACCACAAGCAAAAATCATGGTGCCGGTATATGCGGAGAAAGAGTACACCGTTACGAAAGCCAAAAAAGTGGGCTTCATCGAAATTTCCTACCGTATCGTTGATGTCTCTACAGGCCAGAACGTTAGCGTTGACACCATCCGCTCACGCCTGGTGAAAGAAGATGAAGGTAACGACGGCGTGAAAGATGCGAACGTACCTTATGATCCGCTGGAAATTGCAACCGATACTGAAATGTTGCAGCTGATGGCAGACCAGGTAGTTGAGGACCTGTCGCGTAAAGTGCTGCAGCCATTGCGTAACCGCGAAGTGGGTTACTTTGAACAAGGCGAAGAGTTCCTGTTAAGACGTAAAGAACCGATCGCTGCATTAGAGCAATTTATCAATGCCATGTTTGATGAAAAAGTGAAGTCTAATATCAATTCACCGATTTCATCGAAAATTGACGGGTATGTTGAGCAAATTATCGATACCTATCAGTTTAAAAACTAAGTAGTAGGCGAGGGATATGCGCGGAGTAGTTAACAGGTTACTTGTGCTGGTTATGCTATGCATACCAGCGGTGGTTCAGGGAAAAACCAGCCTGGCGTTGTTTAATCTAACGCCAGCCAGTATCGATGCTATCGGGCTGGACGGTGACCTGTTATTTTCGATGCGTAAAGAGCTGGAAAGGACGCAAACCTACCAGCTGTTATCCCGTCGTCAAATGGAAGAAGGCCTCTACAGAATTGGCGGAGCGCAAGTCGCTGATACCGATCAGGTTATTAGCTACGGCAATGACTTAGGGGTCAATTTCATTCTTACCGGCACAATCGATATTAAGCGTGCCACCATTATCGTCGACTTTAAACTCGTCGATGTCAGTAATTCCCGGGAAGCTGCCATCTGGCAGGAAAGTTTCCTGACCCAGGGGGATCTGGTTTCAAGAGCCTCTGAGATCGTCGCGTCACTGGAGCGACGTATTCGCAAAGCGCAATCTCTAAAGCCTGAATCGTCAAGCGCCGCATCGGCATTAACCGAATTCCGCGGAACCGCCCAAGGTGAACAGGTGGTGCTTGAATGGAAAACCACCGAGTTAGGACCTGTTTTTTACTACAACCTGTATCGCGGCGAGTCTGCTACGGGTCCTTTTGAATTTGTGGAAAGCACCACAGAGCCCAAATACGTTGATACACGTGTGCCACAAAGCGGCACATATTTTTATCGTCTGGACATTATCCTTGAAACGGGTGAAGAAGTGGACGGCGGCATGTTGGCCAGGGCCAGTATCTCTAAAACGGAAGTTGCAACGGACGTTACTGCACCGGCTATTTTGTCTCATCAGGTATTTGTAAATGGCGTCTCTCTGGACTTTGTACCCTCGATAGCGAACAAAGAAAAAACCGCAGCCTATCAGGTTTATTACCGCGAAACCGGCGGCAGTTGGCAACTGGCGGTAAAGGTTGAAGATACGGGCAAAATTAATTATTCCGTTACTGCTGTTAATATCCTTGAAGCCGATACGCAGTATGAATTTGCGGTCACAACGGTAACCGCCAGCGGTAAAGAAAGTGCTAAGTCGTCACCGGTTCAAATAACGAGTGCGCCGTCTGTTACGCTGAGTGTTGACGACGCAGTGTTAACTCGTGAAGTCCGTCTATCGTGGCAGCCAGTTGCCAATGAATACGGTATTAAGGTTTACCGCCGCGAAACAGGCGCCGATGACTGGCGTGTCGTTGGCGAAGCCGCCTCAGGTCACGGTGGCCAGTATACCGATACGAAGGCACTCAGCGACGGCGTGTCTTACGAATACGCAATTACCTTATTCGACAGGTTATCAGAGTCGGCGTACACCAACACGGTGCAAAAGACCACTAAAAAGCTACCAGCCCCGGCCGAATTTACGGTATCCGGTGGAGTGAAATCTGTGCATCTGTACTGGTCAGAAGTGCCTGATAATGATGTGACGGGTTATCGGATTTTCAGAACTCAGGACGCATTGACTCCTGACACCATGCTTGAAGAGTTGGCAGATGTCAGCGGTAAGAGCAAAACCCAATTTGTAGATGGTGTCGATAATAGTGAGCCGCTACTGGACGGGGAGGAATACCACTATCTGGTTGTGGCGACCAATAAGTTCGGCGGTGTCGGTGTGGTTTCTCAGACGCAAACCGCAAAAACTAAACCGAGACCGGATCAGGCAAGCAGTCCGACACTGACCGTAGAAGACAGCCAGATTACCGTTAGCTGGCAACCATCCAATGAGGTCGATATTAAGCAATACCGTTTATATCGTCGCTGGAATAATGGCAACTGGCAGCAAATTGCGTCGGTGCCTGCCAGTGAATCTGCATTTATCGACAGCGATTTAAAACCCTATGCGCAAACCGCTTATTACGTTGTTGCCGAAGACAAAGATGGCCTGCTAAGCGACCCTTCTGATTACGCCGTAGCAAAAAGTCCCGATGCCATTGCGCTGCAAGTCGCGAGAGACGGGGAGTTGCGTCGCACGGATTTATCGTGGAGTCAGCACCGCAATATAGATGGCTATCGACTTTATCGTCGCTTGCAAGGCAGCAATGGCTGGAAGCTGGTTAAAAACATTACTACGCCTTCTATTACACAGTTCAGTGATGATGACCGACGCAATCTGGCCGACGGTGTTACCTATGAATATGCCCTTACTGCGCTCGATGGCGATACCGAAACAGAGCAATCAAATATCGTGAGCGCAACAACAAAGCCTGTTCCCCAACCTCCGTCGCGATTCCAGGCCGCCAGCGGTGAAGTCAAAAAAGTCACTTTAAGCTGGGTGCCGTTAATGGATGCTGATGTGAAGGGGTATAAAATTTACCGCAAAGACGGCAATGACTTTGATTTACTGGAAACCATCGACAGTCGTACCAGTGGCAGGTTTGTAGATGAAGGTAATTTCTTTAAGAAGTTAAAAGACGGTACACAGTACGAATATCGAATCGTGGCCTATAATCGTTATGATGCTATCGGTCCAACGTCAGATTCCGTTGTTGCTGAAACCAAGCCTGTTCCGACGCGGGTTGAAAACGTCGTAGCGTCTGAATCTGTGCCGAATGTCGTATTGCAATGGCAAGCAAATCCCGAGTCTGACATTTATTATTATCAGGTTTACCGAGGTTCCAGTTGTAGCAGCGTCAGAAAACTGGCCAGCGTGAAAAACACATCCTACGTGGATGCGGATGTCTCTGGCGGCCGTAGTTATTGTTACCGCATCAGCGCTGTTGATACAGACGAATTAGAAGGTACTACCTCTTCATCGGTGGAAATCTCCACCACAGCTGTGCCCGAAGGAGGCCAATAAATGAATGCTCCAAGGAAATATCCTGGCATTGCCACCGCTGTGTTACTGGGCATGTTATGTGTGAGCAGTGCATCGACTACTGCCAACGAGTTATCGGCCATCAAAAAAGTCAGTGAATCAAAAGAACTAGGCTCATTACGCGACAATTACAGAGCCTGTGTCGTTGCGAAAGCGAAGCTGTACTTAAAGGTCAATTCTATCGATTCAACCATCGCTCATGCACCTATCGCCTGTAAACGTGAACTGCTCAGTATTCGTCAGTTTTTATTGTCGGGGGCGTTTAAAGTAGATGTCGTTGATCAACTCATGGATTCGGTGCGTGAAGGGGTCGAAATTGACCTGGTAAACAGCGTTTATGACGAAGTACTTAAACAGAAAGGTATTAAACAATGAAGCGTAAATTGTTAGCGCTTGTTGCTGTACTCGCGTGTTGTGGTATGGCTCAGGCAGACACACCTCCTGGCGTTGTCACCGCACTGGGTTTTGGAACGATTGATCCGGCCATGGCGAAAACCAATGCCCAGGCCCGCATGTTGGCCAAACGTGCCGCGCAGCTGGACGCACAGCGACAATTATCTGAACAGGTTAAAGGCATAGAGATTCGCGCAGGATCAACCGTAGAAGAATACGAGGTGCGCAGCGATATCATCGCTACCCGGGTGAAAACCTGGTTGCAGGGTACGGTGGTCGTCGACGAAAAAGTCTATGAATCAGAAGGAACCTGGGTAGCCGAAGTGACATTGGGGATTTGTTTAACCAATGAAGCGGACGTCTGTAAACAAAGGGAAAGTTTAGAGGCCATTAGCAATGCGGCTAAACAATACTAAACGCCTCGTTTCGTTATTTTTCCTGGTACTTGCGGTCACAAGTCCGGTTTCGGCACAGTCGGTTGATGATTTTGACGACATCAGCGCCCAAATGGATCTGGAATTCAATACTCAGGCCCAACGCATAGACGACATTTACGATGCCGTTGACCAAGCTATTGACCGCGCGTTTAAAGGTCTTACAAAACGCATCGAGGTAAAGTGGCCCGATGGTGCTCTGCCTGACCGCCATCGCTGGGTTACTTACAATGCTTCGATGTCGAGCCGCGCGATTGCGGACTTTGACAAAGGCGAGCTGGTTGTAGAAACGATCATTGAACCTGGTGCTGACATTCAGGAAAAGCTCGCCGAACTTATGGCGATGTCCAGTTCAATTGCGACGGCGACTCCCGAGCAGCTGGATGCCCAGGATGTGCTGCGCGAAGCTGTCATCAAAGAAGTGGCGGAAGTCACAGAAGCGTCCAGTGAAGTGATTCCGTCTACAGAGTCTTCCATCCAAACCGTTCTCCCCATTAAAATCGATACTCAACTGGCCGACCTGAATGAGCAGTTGGCGGTCAGGATGGCAGAAGTCGAAGCAGAGCAGCAGGCCCTTGCTGCTCCCGAGCCAGAAACAAAAACGAAGCAGCTCAGTGCAATCACCGCCATTGCTGGTCCGGTTAAGTCAGTGGGTGGGGGCAACAAGCCCGATAGAGTTAAACGCGACGCGGTTGCGCCGACCATGGAGTCAGATCCTGCGAAGCCCGAACAACCGTCATCTCGGCAAACACAGACAGCTGTAATTAGTAGTCAGCAAGCGCCAGCTGAAACCGTTGAGCAAGCCGCGCCAGCTGCAGTTATGCCCGTTGTAGATGTGGTGGAAGAAGACGGTCAGACGCGTCTGCAACTGCGCATTGCGTTTGTTAATGATTATCAGGAAAAGTTGTTTGGCCAGTACTTCAATGAAATAAAAGCGTATGCCAAACAATATGACGTGCCGGTATCCGTGATCATGGCCATCATTGAAACAGAATCGAGCTTTAATCCCAGAGCGGTTTCACCGATACCTGCGTTCGGATTAATGCAGTTGGTACCGAAAACAGCCGGCTTAGATGCGCACTTGTTTGTGCACGGCGAAAAGAAAATTGTCAGCGCAGACTACCTGTTTAACGAAGAAAATAATCTCAAACTCGGCTCAGCGTATTTTCACTTATTAACGCACCGGTATTTACGCAAAATCAGTGATCCAACGGTGCGGTTTTATTGCGCTGTTGCCAGCTACAACACGGGTGTGGGCAATGTGGCCAAAACCTTTACCGGTAAGAAAAGTATCAGTGCAGCAGTCAAAGCAATAAACCAAATGGCCCCTGACGAGGTGTACGATTTCCTGCTGGCACATTTACCCGCACAAGAAACCCGGAACTACCTGAAGAAGGTGGTGACCCGGATGGAAAAATACAAGCAATTTGACGCATAGCGAGTCAACAACATGAAAAAATCTTCAAGCGCCGCTCTTTATCTATTTGCACTGTGCAGTGCCATCTTTTTCAGTGCTGCACAAGCCGACGAGGTCGTACAACAGCAGCCTGGCGGCCAGATAAACTGGTCAACAGGGGTAATTTCTGCGTATGGTTACGGCGTCGCGCCTGACGATGTACCGCTGGTGAAGCAGCGGTTACTAGCCCGCCGCGCTGCGCAGCTTGACGCTTATCGGAACCTTGCCGAGATGATCCGCGGTGTGCGCGTAACATCGGAAACCGTTGTTGAGCAGATGGTAACACAGAGCGACACGGTGAAAACCAGTCTGGAGGCGATGATCAAAGGCGCAGCCATGACTGCAGATCACTATCAAAATGACATTGCTACCGTCACAATGACCATGTCGATGGATGGCCGTTTTATTCAAATGATCGCCCCGCATGCAGCGAAAACGGGCATGAACACAACAGCCTGGTATCAGGCGCCCGTTGACTGGGTATTGGCAACGACAGCCAATATCCGTATGCCGCGATTGACCCTGTTTCCTCAGGCAATGGCCAGCGATAGTACGCAGCAGGTCCTGGTTATCGATAATCCAAATCAGCTGGAACTGGTAAAAAACATCACGAAATTGCTAAAAGCTCAGCCTCAACAACAGGTGATTACACAGCTCGAACAGCAAATTGAGTTTTATGAAAGCAACAGCAACTTTACCGGTGTACTGATTGATGCAAGCCAGATTAGTGCTTTTGAACTGGCGACAATTCCGCGTATCCGCAACGCAAAAGGTGACATTATTTACCCCAACTCAAACGATTTGGCTGAGGGAAATATCAGTAGCCGACCGGTTTCCTACGACTTTGATGTAGGTGATGCGGTTCGCAATGCGCGTATAGCCGTTAAGCCATTTATCATTCCTGCCGAAGGTATATACAAATCTCGTAATTCTGATCTGGTGATTTCTGACCAGGCTGTCGCGTTACTCAAGTCCCAGCAAACCTTGCTGAAAGCATTGGGTAATGCCGAAGTAATGATAGTGGTGGCCAGGTGATCAGACGGCTTTGCGTTTGGTTAGTCATTTGCGTACTGAGCCTGCCAGCGATGGCAATGGCTCAGGAGCTGGCCTCACCCAAAGTCGCCATTGTTGAAGCACAGATCCTTATCGACAAAGGGGAAATTGTTAACGCCATTGAGCTGCTCAAGAATGCAAATCAACAATTTCCCGGTAACGATATTCTGCTCATTCTGTACGGTGATGCGCTTTACGAAAATAAGCAAATGGCATTAGCGGAACAAGCTTACATGCAAGCATTGGAAATTAATCCGCTCAGCCCCACCGCCGCCAAGCGAATTGAAGTAATTCGCGCCATATCGAACGCTTCAGTGAGCGAAAAAGCCCAGCAACTGGAAGAGCTTACTCTGGATAAGCTGTTTGATTTGTTGGCAATGGCTCTGGCTTTTGCGTTAGGTACGGTTATGTCCAAGTACCTGCGTAAGTTTTCCGACTGGAACTTTATGCGCCGCAGCCGCAAACTCTTTTTGAAAGGCGATTACGACGACTTCGTGGATTTGCTGGAAATCCAGCTTTCAACCAACGAGCTGAAGCCGTTGCGTAAAAGTATCGAGTTTATGCAGCAGCACATGGCGCATGAAGAGATTAACCGCATGCTAAACCGCTATGTGAATACTGAGGACAACCTGCATACCCTGACACGTATGGTGAGGCTAAGTTATGAAGCGGGCTACCACAAAGACTAGTTTGCTGTGCGCGTTGGTGTTGTTAGCCAGTTGCGCCAGTGCACCTCCGCCACTCACTACGGCGCAGTCTTTTAATGCGCTCGCCGCTGATCCGAATTTTTCACCTTATGCCATGCGAGCTGTTGCGAGCAAAGCCTTCGAAAGCGGTGATTTGGAACTGATGTCGTCGGCACTGTGGCGATTGTGTCAGCGCAGTGTCGCTGTTGGTGGTAACACAATAGATTGTGAAGATTACCTCGATGTTGCGCTGATTCAGAACAATGCCTCCGACCAGGCTCAGGCCAATATGGCACTGTATTTTCTGACCCGCGACACGGCCTATCACGACAAAGCAAAAGCACTATTGCCGGATGACAAGCCGTATTATCAGCAGTTGCTGTCGGCCCGATTGGAAGATTGCCTGAATGTCACTGAAGCAAGCGAGCCATTAGCGCTCCAGTGTTATGTCAGTGGCAAGCATTTCAGCCACGAGGCGGCATTGAAAAAAGCGTTAACGCTGTTTGAACAGTACGGCGCACAACACAATGTGGCAGATACCTACTATTTGCTCGCCCGGATTGCGGCAGACAAGGGGCAAACAGCACAGGCAGAGATGCTCGCCGCCAGAGCTTCATTGCTGTTAAGTCAGCTTGGTGAAGCGCAGAAAGCCCGTCAGGTTCGTCAGTGGCGTCAGGATGTGCTACATGCTCAGTAAAATCGGCCTGCGCGCCCGACGTTCTGGCAGTGTATTTATCGGCATCATTGGCTTGCTTGGACTGGCTATCAATACCTGTCCTCAGTTGCTCAAACCGCAACGGCGTCGTATTTTTTGGTTGCTGTTCAAACGTCAACTGTATAATTCAGGGCTAAGAGCCGCGTCAATTAATACGATTATTGCAATGCTGCTGGGCATTTTTGTAATGTCGAAAGCCTATGCGGTAATCCCCAACAACACACAGTTTATCGATTACTACGCGCAGTTTTTTAATATTGTGGTGAACCGTGAAATTGGCCCATTGATTTCTGGCATTATCCTTATTGCCCGTTCGGCATCTGCGGTCACCGCGGAAGTCGGGCAAATGCAGTTATACCGTCAGTTCGATGCACTTTCTGCGGTACATATGAGCCCGGCGCTGGTGTTTCTGTTGCCAGTGTTCTTTGCCTTTCCGGTATCGCTCATGCTGATGTTTTTCTACTTCAACATGATTTGTGTATTAACGTCGTTTGCCATGATCGAGTTGTATCACGAGGGTGGTATTACGCTAGTGGATTATATTCGTGCGCTGTTACAGCAACTTACGGTTGTAGAAGTGGCGGTAAGTATGGCGAAAGCCATGGTGGGCGGATGCTTGATCGGTCTGGCGAGTTTGTATTTTGGCTACCATGTCGAAGACCGGTTTACCGATGTATCCCGCGCGATCTCTAATTCCAACACGTTTCAGTTGTTTGCCTTTTTTGTGCTGAACATCGGCTTGTCGTATTTGGTGTACTTATGATGCGATTAAAGCTCGACGACATCACCTTGCAGTTTGCCGATAAAGCCATTTTCCAAGGGCTGAATCTGCATCTGAAACCGGCGGAAATTGTCTGTGTGCAAACCGGCGTTTTGGATGGCGGCTCAAGCCTGTTAAAACTCGCCGCGGGTTTACTGACTCCTGACCGCGGACATGTTGTGGTGGACGGGCTGGCTATGAAGGACATGACCGAGCAAGCGCGTTTCGGTGCGACCTGTATGGCGTTTGAAGCAGGCGGCTTGCTCAGTATTTTTACCAATTACAACAATATTGCGTTTCCGCTGTTGTACCATACTGACATGTCTAAAAAAGCCATTGCGCAGCGCATTGAACCGCTGGCAGAGGCGCTGCAAATCCAGTCGCTGTTGCAGTTAGAGCCGCATCAGCTAAATGATGTACAAACCCGTATGATGAATTTGTTGCGGGCAATGGTATTTCGCCCCAAACTGTTATTATTGGATGAAGTGCAAAGCGGGATGTCATTTGAAATGCGTGAGAACATGTTGAACGTATTGCTGACAGAGCAGCAGTCGCAGGGGTACTCCGTATTAATGACGACGACGGTCGGCGACCGCACGGACTTTGCTGACCGTACCCTGGCCATTACCGGGGGTAAATTGGAGCCAATACAATGAGTTTTGCGCCATCACAATCACTGTCTTCCCGCGCTCAGGATACTGTGCTTGGTTTATTTGTGGTGGTCGCTATTGTACTGGGCGGCTGGCTGTTATTTGAAGATACGCGGCAAGCGCAAGGCAAGCAGTTAACTTTTGAGGCAGTGCTGTCTTCGTCCTATGGATTAAGCAAAGGCTCACCCGTCAGACTTAATGGCGTCAATGTGGGGCGAATTGAGTCAATCGGGCTGACTGCCCAGGGCGATGTTGCCTTAACACTGTCCATGCAAACTGAATATCAGTCGCTGTATCGCGAAGGCAGTCAGCTTAAAATCGACTCAACACTGGATATAGACAATGTTCTGTCCGGAGCCGGCATCGCGTTTATTCCCGGCACGGGCGCGCCGCTTGGTAATGGCGCCACGCTTACGGCCTCTGAGCCAAAATCCCTTAAAACACTGATGGAAGAGTGGGACATTCAGGCCCTGTCGCAGAAGGTGGCAGACATTCTGATCAATCTCGATGCGATAGTGAGCAATGTCAGCAATAATCAGGACAGCCTGACACGGAGTCTGGAAAATGTGGCCACACTGACCGAAAGTATGAATGACGCCAGTCAGCAATTACCTGCGGTGCTGGCGCAGATGCAGCAGACCATGAAGGTCATGGAGTCCACGTTGCAAAACGGGCAAACGACACTGACCGACAACATGGGCGCGTTTACCGATGTTGCTGAACAGTCCAGTGCGCTAATTAAAAGTATCGACAAGATAGCCAGCAACATTGAACCTACAGTGAGCGAGCTACCTGAAACACAGGCTCTGCTGAATAATTTACTGTTTGAAGTAAATGGGCTCACTCAGCAGTTACGTCAACACTGGTTACTACAAGGCGGTCAGCCTGCCAGTGACAAGTCGGGCAAACGCCCACAAGGTAACGGCCTGTTTCCACCCGACGAATCACTTTACCCGTCTGAGCGTGGTGAATCACAAGGAGAACCTGAATCATGAATCAGCTGTTAACGCGCCTTACGTTCGGTGCAGTGATTACTCTGCTGGCAGGCTGTTCTGTCAGTACCAAGGACTCTATTTCAATTGGTCAGCCGCAGCGTTCCGCCAGTAGTTCTGTTGAGAACAATACCGGGACCAGCGGTGACAAACGGGAAATTCCAACCAGTATCGCCATCTTACCATTCAGCAACAACACGGAAGAGCAGGTGGCGGGGCCGCTGTTACGTCAGGTGATTAACAGTCAGTTAGCCGGGCGGAATTTCTCATTAATGCATCCCGCGGAAGTCGACAAACGGCTGCCTTCAGGCCCGCTGGACCACTCCA
>NZ_CFIDRX010000055.1:14810-23945 GCF_984433645.1 Marisediminitalea sp. | reverse complement strand
GGTACAAGGTATTGAACTGGCTACGTCTGGTTATGCCGGAGGCGAGGTGGATTCACCCACTTACGAACAGGTTTGTAAGGGTGATACGGGCCATGCAGAAGTGGTCAGGCTTACCTATTATCCCGATCAAATCAGCTACCGTGAGATTCTGGAAATCTTTTTCGCGCTACACGACCCAACGCAATTAAACCGTCAGGGTAACGATGTAGGCACCCAATACCGCAGCGCAATCTTCTATCACGACGAAGAACAGAAAGCTGAAGCCGAAAAAATCATTGCAGAAATAACCGAAGAACAGATTTGGCCAAACCCGGTAGTCACTGAAGTAACCCCGCTGAACAATTACTTTGCGGCAGAGGACTATCATCAGTCTTACTTTAAAAACAACCCGCAAAACCAGTATTGTGCCATGGTGGTGGCACCGAAACTGGCGAAGTTTAAAAAGACCTTTGCTCAGCGTCTGCGTTAAAAATAATTAGCCCCCGACATACCGGGGGCAACTACGCGTTACTCGAACTGATAATCCAATCTGACTACATGGCAGGTACTTTTTCCGGGCGTATATTGCCACTTTGATAGCGCCTGAACCGACGTCACCACAAAAATATCCGATGGCGAGACTTCAATCACATTGATGTTGACGGGTTTACCTTCGGCGGACAGGTCATATTCAAGCACGGCATACCCTTCAATACCGTCTCGTGCTGCTTTAGCGGGATAACGGGGTGCACCGGTGGAGACCAGACGCTTCTCAACCGAGCTAGCCAGATTTTCTTCTTTTGTACGCTCAGGAATACCGCAACGAGATGGGTAGGTAATGACGTTACCCGATGCTTCATCATCAGCCAGCGCGAACTCTAGCGGTAACAAGGTCATGAATAGCAAAGTCCGGAGTAATAATTTCATTGGCGTTCCTTATCCTGTTGTTGTTGATTTAATCTGGAATAAGCGGTGGTAACCGCGGCTCTATAACGTGAGATTTAATAATCGAGGTATGGGTTTCTGCACAATCGTGCAGCGGTAGCAGCACGTCATCTAACTCTGCCACATCGGTGAGGGCCAGCTTTGCCACAAAGCAATCATCCCCGGTTACCCGCTCACAGCTCATAAACCGCGGTTGCTGTGCTATCAGCTTTTCGACTTTGTGAAGTTCGCCACTGCGGGGCTTAATTCGCACCAGCGCCTGCAAGGTGTAACCCAACGCACGCAAATTGATTCCGACGCCAAATCCGTCGATAACACCATTGTCTTTTAAACGTCGCACACGTTCACCTACTGCCGGGCCGGATATACCCACCTGCTTTCCAATATCGGCGAAGCTCTGTCTCGCATCCAAATTTAAGTGCTCAAGAATAGCGCGATCGAGGTGATCGATTGTCTTCATGTCATCGTGCTCCTGACCTTGTTGAGCATGAAAAGTAAAAGTACTAATTTACTGCTATATCAAAAGCAATATAGTGGATTAGCCCGCAAAATCACAGTGAATCCAGCGCATTCGCCTTGCTACACTATGTAACGAATATTCACTCAACCCTTTGCATAACGTCATGACGGCTTGTTATTTTTTTGGAGACATAACATATGAATTTACAACGTGTAGCCGCGTTTAGCCGCGGTGAACAAGGTGGTAACCCCGCTGGCGTAGCATTGCTGACTGAGCCACTGAGCGACAAGGATATGGCGCGCATTGCAGCAGAAGTAGGGTATTCGGAAACCGCCTTTGCATACCCTTTGTCGGCCGACCGAAAACACTGGCGGGTACGCTATTTTTCACCCGAATCCGAAGTGCCGTTTTGCGGCCACGCCACGGTTGCACTGGGCTCGGTACTGGGTGAAACCTATGGTTTGAGTACCTATGCGCTGAAAATTAATCAGGCGGATATTGAAGTCACCGCATCGCAAACCGAAGCAGGTATTGCGGCCGAACTCACATCGCCGCAAACCTACAGTAGAGCGCTGTCTGAAAAAGAACTCAGCGAGACGTTGGCGTTGCTAGGCCTGCAAGTCACAGATTTGGATGAACAGCTGCCACCAGCAAAAATTCACGGCGGTGCCGATCACATCGTATTACCCCTGCAACGACGCGATACCTTGTCTGCCATGCATTACGATCTGGACGCCGGTCGTGAACTCATGAATCGCCACGGCCTGGTGACTATTATGCTGGTGTACATCGAAGATGCGCAGACGTTTCATTCCCGTAATGCGTTTGCATCGGGTGGTGTACTTGAAGACCCTGCCACAGGCGCAGCATCAG
The DNA here is from genome assembly GCF_984433645.1 of Marisediminitalea sp. NCBI lineage: Bacteria > Pseudomonadati > Pseudomonadota > Gammaproteobacteria > Alteromonadales > Alteromonadaceae > Marisediminitalea > Marisediminitalea sp. The sequence continues at coordinate 21,688 of NZ_CFIDRX010000055.1, read as the reverse complement.
CGGCCTTCGCAGGCTACCTTCGCGATAAGCAATGGCCACATGGCGGTAAGATTACGCTGTATCAGGGTGAAGACATGGGCGCACCGTCTGTCATTACAGTGGCTCTGACAGACGAACCCGGCGCACCGGTCTCAGTGTCAGGTTCGACGCGAAAAATTGCAGTATAAGCAGGCAACGCAGGTTGGCAAGATGCCTCCTGCGCTTACTATTCAAACCTGGCTAAATCAGGTCCCCCCTACTTAAACCAGGCGTCGTCGATGGGCATATTAAACAGCAACGGTGCCATGCCCTCGTAACGCGCGCGGTTAGCTTCACATTGCAGGTTTTTCATGTAATTAACTTTCCATGGGTCATTCACCAGCCACAGCGTATCACCAATCACTGCCAGTCCTTCAATAGACGCGTTGTCCATGATTTCCTGCTCTGCACAGTTTACCGGATCACCAGAAGGCGCACTGAATTGCAGGCTGATCTTCTTCGTCGGCAATGCGCCAGTCGTGTCAATAACCCAGAGTTCGTTGTCGTTTCTCGCCGCTGCTAGCAAGAAGCCTTTTCCTTCGGCGGGCGAATAGTACTCGAGTCCGTTAATGGGATGTCTGCCGCTGTCAAAGGTAGGAACCGCCAGCGCTGGGTCTGCCACTACCGCAAAATCAGTTTGTTGCCAGAACTCATCATTTAACTGCACGGTAAATATCCGCGGATTGCCGGCATTGTCGCGTTCCAGGCCCAGATACAAGGTGCCATCCTGACTCAATGCCATGCCTTCGATGCCGTCATTCGGAAAGTCCCCAACGGCAAACTCAAGCGGGAATTGCAGCGGACGGACATGGGTCATGCGGTAGCGGCCCTCGCTAGTCGCCTCCACTCTGACCAACAGCGTGGGATAGTCGGTCGAGCCGGTATTTTCAAAGCGCTTCTGGCAGTTATCGGACAGCGCGCCTGTGCGGGTGGCATCTTCCGTCACGGTGTAAAACACATTGTCGTCATTCGGGTCTGCGACCAGTGCTTCAAGGTCCGGTTCGTCTGACAAGTACTGAGCAAAACAACTGCGACGCACGCGGCCCGCCATCGACATAGCATCAACCTTTGGTGATAGCGTGGCACTCGCAGGGTCAATTTCGTGAATTTGCAGGCGTTGAGACTTAAGCGCACTGCCGTCGGAAATACTGTAAAGCTTTCCGTTACGATGCGTTAACCCTGACGTTTGGGGGTCTAGCATCACGCCGCCGTCGGCTTCCATAATCCATTTACCGGCTAATACAGGATCCGCCTTCGGCGCCTCTGGCATTGAGGCTTCAGTTGGCGCTTCGGCCGGCGCTTCACTGCAGGCCACCAGCACACTGAGTGCTGCACCCGCCAACAACCATGTTGATTTCATCTTTTCTTTCCCAATCATAGGGTTGATAATGGCAGTATCCTCGCCGATGGAAAGCGGTGGGTCAAGGCTGTTGAACCTAACGTACAGCAAGTCAAACGTACGTGACCACACTCAGCAGAGCCCGTATACTTTCCGTAGCACGTATGTCGCCGTCGCAATTAGTCATATTCATGTTTTCATTCTAAGGAGTGTTGGTTATTTCTGTTTCTCGTCCGTTGGTCATTGCCGGTCCGATGATCAGACACACCACCCGTGAGGCCTTTACGATTTGGCTGGTTACCTCAGAATCGGTAGCCCCTGACATCACGGTGAAAGTCGGCCAACAATCCTGCGCCGGAAATACAACACATGAACATATTCAGGTTGGCGAGCACGCCTTCATCAACTTGCTGACATTTCAGCCAGAGCAACCGCTGGATACCGCACAGCGTGTTGAATATGAGCTGCAGTTTGCCACAGCCGAACAGCAGACAGACTGGCAACACACGCTGTCGACATTACTGTATCCTGGGCAAAGTGCACTCAACTTTTGGGTGCCTGAAACGCTGTCGAATGTGCTCCATGGTTCCTGTCGCAAACCGCATCATCAGGACAATGACAGTTTGCTTCGAGTGGATGAACTCATAGCCCGGGAATTAGCGGGCGAACAAAAACGTCCCGACATGATGATCATGACCGGCGACCAGATATACGCCGACGACGTGGCCGGTCCCATGCTGCAAGCGGTGTTGCAAACGGTTAGCAACTACGGTTTGTTTCACGAAAATCTAGAGCAAGCTGTCATCCCCAATACCGAAGACTTGATTGGGCACCCCTATTGCTATTATCACCGGCAACAAATACTGCCGCAGGTTGCTACGAATACCGCACTCTCCAAGCTCTTTTTTGGCGCGAAAAAGAAACCGGTATTTACCTCGGTAAACGCCCAAAACCACTTGATTGGTCTGGCGGAAGTGTTGGCCATGTACCTGTTGGTATGGTCCGATTCACCTTGGGAAGAGATTTCGTTTAATGCAGAAGAAGTCCCTCCTGCATTTCGCAGCAAGTTTGAACAGGAACTTGGCATAATAGAAGCATTTGCCAGCCAGTTAACCCAGGTTCGCCGCGCATTCGCGCATATTCCAAACTACATGATTTTCGACGACCACGATGTGACCGATGACTGGAACCTGACCCGGGGCTGGGAACAGGAAGTCTACGGACATCCGTTGTCGCGCCGAATGGTAGGTAACGCGCTCGCGGGTTATTGGTTGTGTCAGGGTTGGGGCAATTCACCGGAGAAGTTTGAGTCAATATACCAGTTGGCCTCAGAGAGTTTTACTCCCGACGGACTAACAAAGCATGAAGACTTCATCGATGCGTTATTTGACTGGGAAGAATGGCATTACGGCTTAGACACCCAGCCGCCCGTGCAGGTTTTGGATACCCGTACCCGTCGCTGGCGCAGTGAATCCAGCCTGAACAAACCCTCGGGCTTGATGGACTGGGAAGCCCTGTGTGAATTTCAGCAACAAACGTTCGGTAAAGACGCCGTGATTGTGGTGTCAGCCGCACCCATATATGGGGTTAAGTTTATCGAGGTTATTCAGAAGCTGTTTACCCTGGCCGGCAAAGCGTTAACCGTAGATGCCGAAAACTGGATGGCGCATAAGGGCACCGCCAGCGTGATCCTGAATATCTTCCGACACTACAAAACACCGCCGCACTTTATTATTTTGTCTGGTGATGTGCACTATTCGTTTGTGTACGACGTGCGACTGCGGTTTCGCCGTAACAGCCCCAAAATCACACAGTTCACCTGCAGCGGCATTAAAAATACCTTTCCGAATACGCTTATCCGCTGTCTGGACACGCTGAACCAATGGTTTTACAGTGCCCGTTCACCGCTGAATATCTTCACCCGTCGGCGCAATATGTCGGTCCACGACCGCCACCCAGACTGCGCGCCAAACCAGGCGCTACTGAATCGTGCTGCCATTGGACAGCTGCTGATCGATCCAGATTGCGAGGAAGTACGTTGTTTAGCATTGTGTAGTGACGGAGAAACGGTAGAATTCCCGCCTGAGTCCGATGTCGATAACTAACCAGCGAGGCAATGCAACGCAATGAGTGATCCCGCACTGAAAATTGGCCTGTTTTACGGTTCCACCACCTGCTACACCGAAATGGCCGCAGAAAAAATTCAGGCACAGTTAAACAACATGTTTGATGAGCAGGTTGTGGATTTACACAACATCAAGGATGTGTCACTCAGTCAAACCGCCCAGTACGATATTTTAATTCTGGGTATCTCCACCTGGGATTTCGGCGAATTGCAGGAAGACTGGGAATCCAGTTGGGATGAGGTACATCAGCTCCCGCTAAGTGGCAAAGTCATTGCGTTATTTGGTTTGGGTGACCAGTACGGCTATGCCGACTGGTTCCAGGACGCGCTGGGCATGCTACACGATGCGATTGCCCCTTCAGGTTGTCAGTTCATTGGCTACACGGCGAATGAAGGATACGAATTTGCTAAATCCAAAGCGCTTATCGAGAACGACAGTAAATTTGTGGGCCTGTCACTGGATGACGAAAACCAGTTTCAACTCACCGACGAACGCATTGCACGTTGGTGTGAACAACTCGTAACCGAACTCAGTGAGCTCTAACACCCCACCCGGACGTTTACACCAGCACTATTATCGTAATGGCCAAAGTCATCGGGATGGCGCGGATGTCAGCTTTCACGACATCCGCCGGATGTTTGGCTTCCAGTCCATTACTATTGGTCGCTGGGTGACAGCAAAAGAACAACAGATCGCGGCCAACCTGTTTTTCGATGCACTGTACGATCTGATCGACATTTTACAGATCAACGAACAGGTGGTGTCATTGAACGGATCGCTGTCGCTGGCCTTTGGCACCGGCGGTCAAAAAAACGCCAACGCGCATTATCATCCGGCTAAACGTCAGCTGGCGCTGGCGAAAAACGCGGGCGGCGGCGCCCTTGCCCATGAATGGTTCCATGCGTTTGACCATTATATCAGCCAAAAATTTCTGGTAAGACCTCATCCCACTGCGTTTGCCTCTCAGGGCTGGCTGGACGACGCGGATCTGGTGGATCACCCGCTAAATCACAAGCTTGCAGCCTGTTTTCAGATCTTGTTTCTGTCGGCCGACGGCCATTCACCCAACGAGTATGTATTGCGTTCAGTTGAAGCTGATAAAGCATTGAAATGCTTCTATTTTGCGACTCCTCAAGAGCTTGCAGCACGCGCATTTGAAGCCTGTATTCAGGACCAAACCATCAAAAATGCCTTCCTGGTTCAGGGCACAAAAATGTCGGCTGAGGCTAGACTTGGCATTTATCCTCATGGTACCTTGAGATCACAGCTAAACGATGCCTTCAGGGTTTACTTTTACCAACTTGGTATGGCGCTGTCTGCTAAATAGTGTCGTTTTCTAACGAAAGTTATCGACAAATGCATTAAATCCATCGCACCTTGGTAATTTCTTTGTACAAATCACTACAGTTTTTTGTTACAAACAGTATACTAGGCGCACAAGTGTTAGAGATTAGAAAACCAAATGAAAAGAAAAAAGCATACATCCGGTGATGATGAAGCACAGGTCGACATGACTCCCATGTTGGACATCGTGTTCATCATGTTGATTTTCTTCATCGTAACCACGTCTTTCGTTAAAGAGAAAGGGTTAGATGTAAATCGTCCTGAGAACAAAAATCAGTCAAACAATCCTTCTAAGTCGCTGTCTATTCGCATCGACGAGATGGGTACCATTATCATGAATGGCCGCGAAGTTGACATCCGTCGCGTTATCGCAAACATTCAGACTTACCTGGCTGAAAACCCAACTGACTCTGCGGCTATCCAGGCCCACGAGAACACTGAACACGGTGTTGTGGTTGAGGTAATGAACCAGGCAAAAGAAGCGGGTATCAACAAGGTATCTGTACTGGTTAAGTCTTAAACCAGAATTGACTTGAAAAAAGCGCGTTTATCGCGCTTTTTTTGTGCCTGTCAAAAATTCAGATAAAACGCCTGACACAAAGTCTTAAACTCATCGGTGTAGCTGTTGTCTTCGTTTCTTATCGTTAGCGAGTGTATCTGTGTAAAAGAAGCCATGGCAGACAATCGATAGACACTGACCTTTGGCAAACTGTCTGCCTTATTGTGAACATCCCAGCGCTGATCAACGAATAACCCGGCATCACTTGCGGCATTAACCACATCGTTATGCCGTTGATGAGGATAGACGCAATAAACACTCCCCTCGCCAGCCAGTAACCTGGCGCAGTGCCTGAAGAAATCCTCAATCCGCAAGCCATGTTCGAGGCGTGCGAGTTTTCTCTGCTCGTCCATGGTTTCATATGCGCGGGTTCTGTCATCATGCCCGGCAAAATAGGGCGGGTTGGAAATGATAAGATCATAACGAGCGTCAGGCTCGAAGTGGGCAATATCCTCTCGCTTAACACATAAACGCTCAGCCCAGGGACTTTGAGCAAAGTTAGTCTCCGCTTGTAATGCAGCCCGTTCATCAAGTTCAACCGCTTCCACTGTGCAGTTGGCATCGGACTTTTGCGCCATCATCAGAGCCAGTAAGCCGCTGCCTGTGCCAATGTCCAGAATACGCCTGGCGTGAACTGGCTCGGCAATACTGCCTAATATCAGGCTATCGGTGCCGACTTTCATCGCGCACTGTTCATGCGCAACGAAAAACTGCTTACATTGAAATCCTGCCGGTTTGGTCACCGAAACATCCACCTCTTACGCTATGAAAACGGCTGCAGTCTTATCATTTCCCGCGCCACCTGCTCAGGATACACAGCACGGTATTTTTTAAGGGGACCAACCATGATTGGCTTAAGTAACGTCAGGGTATTCGCCGTCACGCGTTCCAGCATGCGCTCATCCCCTTCTCGCTCACCAATCAACACACCTGGTCTCACTGCTGCAGCATGCTCCAACTGGGGCATGCGCAGAATCGCGTTTTCCAATTCGCCTTTCACCCGTAAGTAAAAGTGCTTACTTTTGGCATTGGCGCCCACCGCAGAGATCCACACGAAACCTTTAGCACGCTGGGCCCGGGCCAATTGCGCAGCGACGTGTACATATTCAAAATCGACCTTTCTGAACGCCTGTTTACTGCCAGCACGCTTCAGCGTTGTCCCCAAACAGCAATACACATGATCGACGGTAAAGTAGCCCTGGTAGGACTCCGGATCTTCAAAGTCGATCACCACAGGCTGTAGTTTGTTGTGCGGATCACGGTATTGTTGCTTTGCCAACGGTCGTCGCACCAAACAGGTAACGGATGCATAGCGAGGGTCATCGAGTAACTGCTGCAACAACTGCCTTCCCACCAACCCACTGGCACCTAAGATAAGTGCGCTTTTTATCAAACTCAAAGTGTGTCATCCTTCCGCGTTGTAAGTACCTATAATTAGAAACCATCCCCCTGTTTGGGATCATTTCAAACGACAGATAGTAGCCTATTCATG
>NZ_CFIDRX010000055.1:0-14710 GCF_984433645.1 Marisediminitalea sp. | reverse complement strand
GAAACCATCCCCCTGTTTGGGATCATTTCAAACGACAGATAGTAGCCTATTCATGAAAAAAGCTTTAATACTTGGAGCCCTTATGCTCAATCATACGGTAATGGCTGACACGTTAACCATTGAACGTATTTATGAATCCCCATCGCTCGCTGGCAGTTCGCCACGCAGTCTGAAAGTGGCCCCTGACGGCAAACGCGTCACATACCTACAGGGCAAACAGTCTGACTACGAACGCCTGGACCTCTGGGAATATAACATTGCGTCAGGCGAATCGCGCCTGCTATTCGACTCTGACGAACTGTCGTCGGGAGAAGAAACCCTGTCAGACGAAGAAAAAGCCCGCCGTGAGCGTATGCGACTGTCCGGCACCGGGATCGTCAGTTATCAGTGGTCAGCCGACGGCACCGCTTTACTGTTCCCAATGGGCGGTGATGTGTTCTACCACAAACTCGGCGAGCAAGGCGCGAAACAACTGCTGAATACTGAGGCCTTTGAGACCGACATTAAACTCTCGCCGAAAGGGAATTACATCTCCTTTATTCGCGATCAGAACTTGTATGTGAAGCATATTGCCAGTGGTGAAGAAACCGCCATTACCACCAACGGTGGCGGCAATCTGAAGTACGGTATGGCTGAATTTGTAGCACAGGAAGAAATGGGCCGTATGACCGGCTACTGGTGGTCACCTGACGAGCAGTACATCGCCTTTACGGAAGTAGATGAAACGCCGGTAGACATCATTACCCGTTCGGAAATCTACGCAGATGAAATCAAGATGATTGAGCAAAAGTACCCCTCTGCTGGTACGCCCAATGTCAAAATCCGTCTGGCTATCCAGCACCTGAAAACTCAGCAGCGTAAATGGGTTGACTTAGGTAAGGACGAAGACATTTATCTGGCGCGCGGCAAGTGGATGCCAGACAGTGAACACTTTACCTATCAATGGCAGAACCGCACACAGCAAGCACTGGAACTGCGCAGCGTTAATGTGAAAACCAATGCCCAGGATGTGATACTTACCGAGTCGTCCAACACCTGGGTGAACCTGCATGACGACTTTACCTTTATCAACCAGGGCAAACAGTTTATATGGGCCTCTGAGCGCGATGGTTTTAAACACCTGTATCTGTTTAACAGCGACGGTACACTGGTGCGTCAGTTGACCAAAGGTGAGTGGGTGGTTGATCAGCTCGAAGCCGTCGATGAAAAAGCAGGTAAAGTGTATTTCACCGGCCGCAAGGACACGCCTCTTGAAAGTCACCTGTACAGCGTCAATCTGAAAGGCGGAGACGTTAGCAAACTGACTGCACGCGAAGGCTATCACCACATAACGTTTAGCGGCGATGCTTCCATTTATATTGATATGTCATCTACAGCCAACACGCCCTTCCAGGTTAGCCTGCATCATGCATCGGGCAAGCAAATTACCTGGCTGGAAGAAAATAAACTGGATGCCAACCACCCGCTGACACCTTATGTAAAAGATTGGATTAAGCCAGAATTCGGCACCATCACCAACGATGAAGGCATCGATCTTTACTACCGCTTATACAAGCCAGCCAAACTGGAAGGCAAGCACCCTGTTATTGTTTACCTGTACGGTGGTCCACATGCCCAGGTCGTCAACAACCAGTGGGGCGGCAACCGCGGCTTGCTTATGCAACATTGGGTAAGCAAAGGCTATGTGGTATTCAGTATTGATAACCGTGGCTCAAACTACCGCGGCAAAGCGTTTGAAGAGCCAATCTACAAAGCCATGGGTAGCGTTGAGGTAGATGATCAGGTCACCGGCGTGAAGTTTTTGCATACCCTGCCCTACGTAGACAAAGAACGTATTGGTGTTTACGGCCACAGCTACGGTGGCTACATGACACTGATGAGCATGTTCAAAGCGGGAGATTACTTCAAAGCCGGTGTGTCAGGCGCACCTGTTACGACCTGGCGTTTGTATGACACCCACTATACTGAGCGTTACATGGGTAACCCGAATACGGATAGCGACGCCTACGACGCCTCATCGGTATTCCCTTACGCCCAGGATCTGAAAGGCCCACTGCTGATTTATCACGGAATGGCCGATGACAACGTATTGTTTACGCACAGTACCAAGCTGTACAAACACCTGCAGGATATGGGTAAGCCTTTCGAAGTCATGGATTACCCGGGCAAAAAACACAGTATCCGCGGAAAACAAACCGGTATTCACTTATACCACACCATCACTAACTTTTTTGATCGTCACTTCGGCGTGAAATAAATAAGTAAGTAACTGGAAACGAAAGAAGTGGCAGGTCTAAACACCTGCCATTTTTGTTTAGCCGAACATCGCGTTCGCGAGTGACTTCTGCACACCAATCGCGGTGTCTTTTTTCAGTTCAAATTTCAACGCTTCAGACTGCCCTGAAATGAATATACGCAGCTCTGCGTCCATGTCGAAGTGGCCTGCCGTTTCCACTTTAAACTGGGTAATGGCTTTGTAGGGTACGGAGTGATATTCCACTTTCCGACCTGTCATACCCTGCTTGTCAATGAACATAAAACGATGGTTGGTAAAGACAATCAGGTCTCTTACCAGTTTGTAAGCACTTACAACGTTTTCAGCATTGCCGAGTATTGGTTGTAGCTCTTCCTGCACCTCAGCTACATCGACTTCACTGGCGTTGCCCATTAATGCATCAAGTAATCCCATGAATCCTCCTTACTTGCCAGCCGCTCTGCTAACTGGCGGTGAAGTAATATTAACTAACCAACTGTAATGTTTTACAGCGATTGACTAAAGGTTCAGGATAACCCAATGCGTAGCCTTGTCCATAGTCAATACCGAGCTCCACAAGCGCTTCGCGTGTCGCGTCGTCAACAACGAACTCTGCAATAGTTTGTTTGCCCATACTCTGCGCAATGTTGTTGATGGCTTTCACCGTTTCATAATCAATTTTGTCACGCACCATGTTACGCACAAATGACCCGTCGATTTTAACGTAATCCACTGCCAGGTTTTTCAAATAGGTAAAGGACGACATACCTGCGCCAAAGTCATCTAACGCAAAGCGACAGCCCAACGCGCGCAGTTCATCGATAAACCATTTTGCAGACGTCAGATTCGTCACCGCCGACGTTTCAGTAATTTCAAAGCACAGCTTTTCGGTTGGCACATTACTGCGCTGTATCTGTTGCACTATTTGTTTGAGCAGGGTTTCATCGCTCAGGGTGATGCCCGACAGATTAATGGCAATTTTATCGAGCTGGCGACAGAACGCCGTATTTTGCTGCAAGAATCGCAGGGTATTGTCTACCACCCACCAATCAATTTTGTTCATTACGCCGTGCTGCTCGGCCAGAGGGATAAAAACGCCCGGACTGATATGCTGACCATCTTCGCCTATCAGTCTCAGCAGCACTTCTCCCTGAGTACGCTGCTTATTGTTTTGCAGGTCGATAATGGGTTGGAAGAACAGCTCAAAGCCATTGTTTTCCAGCGCCATCTGGAAGTGCTGCAGCACCTTGCTTTCCACCTGATCCAGCGCCTGCTGCTCTTCTGTCGGTGTATAAACAAAGTAGCGGTTGCGGCCCATCGACTTTGCCTTGTAGCAAGCGTTATCTGCCGCTTTTATCAGATCAGCCGCACTGCAACCGGGCTGCTGAATATCAATCACACCAATACTCGCGCCAACAAAAAAGACCTTTTCATCAACGGTAAACCGATAGGCGGCGATGTGTTGTAGCAACCGGTCGAGTTTGTCGAGCACCTGCTCCAGCGTCAAATTGCGGAATATCATACAAAACTCATCACCACCAATACGCGCAAGCAGGTCGTTTTCATTGACGAACTCGGCAAACAGATTGGCGACCTCCTTAAGCAGTCGGTCTCCAGCCGGGTGCCCGCAGCTGTCATTCACCAGTTTGAATCGGTCCATATCAATAAAGCACATTACCGCGCTGGCTTCACCCGCATTTACCTTACCAATCAACCTGGTCAGGTAGTGATCAAAGGCATAGCGATTCATCAAGCCGGTCAATTGATCATGACTGGCCTGATAAGTGACTTCTTCCTGCAAGGCAAATTCTTCGGTCACATCCCGGGCAATCCCTTCAATGGCAATAAGTTTACCCCGCTCGTCAAAGACGCCTGTATCAGCAAACTCTATGACTTTGGTTTCACCTGAATCTGCACGTAATTTTAAACGGTACGGGGCTGGATTTTCACCAGACTGGATTGCTTTTAGCCTTGTACTGGCATCATTGGGCACCTCAGAAAGGTAGCGTGATTGCTGCGCACAAAAAGTGTCGGCCGGCACGCCAAGAATAGAATAAAGGCCGTTACTTACATATACAAAAGACTGCTCAAGCGTCTTCGTGTAAACAAAGTGACGATACAACCCGTCGATTAAGCGCCGGTATTTTTCCTCGCTTTTTAACAGGGCCTGTTGTGCGTTGAAGCGTTCGGTGACATCACGCAATGTAATAGCTATGTCGCGCCCGGCGCGGACAATCTGCACTTTTAACCATTGTGGTTTGATCAGGCGGCTTTTCACTTCAATGTAATCATCGAAGGGCGCATCGGTATCGACCACTTCAGCGATACGCGCCACAATGTGGTCTTGCTTGAATGTTCTGAGCTGTTCGGACAATGGCTTGTCTTTTAACAGACAGACATCGCCCTGAAACAACTGATTGGCAATTTTATTGGCTTCCACCAGATAATATTCGTTGCCTTCCTGTTTATAAATTAACAGTGCATCCAGCGCCGCTTCACTGGCAGTTTTGTAGCGTAATTGACTCTGGTCCAGGTTCATTGCGCTTTTGAGCAATTTAAACAATACGATGGTGGCCAGCAAAGACATAACCAGTCCGACTAAGGTTACCAGTAACCCACCTCTGTACGCGGGTTCAGGTGTAGCCAACTGCAATCGCCACTCGCGCCCCAGTACGTTAAATGCTTCGCTCTGTATAGGAAAAAGTGTGTCTTCCGATGGCGCATTTGTGCCCACCGTCATGGTATTTAATGATGTGTCTGTGAGCAGAAAATGGTAGTGCTGTTCAACAATCTGGCCATTTGACATGGCTAACCAGGCCTGTAAATCGAAGCTGGCCATCACATAGCCCAAATGCGGCTCCTGAGGACTTATCATGCGCCCGTAAAGCAGAAAATGGCGCCCCTTATCGTTGCTGACTAACTGACTAAAATACTGCTCACCATTTGCGTGATAAAGAAAGCCGGGTAGCGATAATGACTGACCAACGATGTGGTTATCCCAGTATTGCTCTGACGAATACTGAGGGCGTACCAGCCATTTCACTACGCCTTGTTGATCGACCAACATCAGGCTGCTGTAACCCCGTTGTATACTCAACAAAGTAATCGCCTGCACATTGAACCAATCCAGGTAGTTGGGTTCCTGAGTGGGCCAGTTCTGCATCAGAGACTCCATAGCCTGATGTCGCTCTGAGGCCATGGTTTGCAGATTCGCCACCACCTGAACCGACAGGTTTTCCGCTTTATTCCGTTCTACAGCGCGCTCCTGCTCCTGCAGGTAAGCCCCCACACTGATAAAAAAGGTAGCGAGCAGGCCAAATAGAATAATCGGCGTGAAATATATGCGTTTTTGGGCTTGTTGAGACATCAGTGTTCCACACTCAGACTTCGTGCAGTTGCCGACATTACAATAGGATTATTAAACAAAAATGACGCTCAAAAAGTGCGGATAACGCGATGTTGATGTTAGTTCAGATCAGGCTAACGCCGTTTACACCCGCTGCTTGTCGTTTTCTGAGTAATACTCGCCTTTGTTATGCAGCAGTGACACAATGACACGGTTACTATTTTGTCTATCACTCGTCATCTGCGAAGCATCGAAAGGAAACTCTGTGGCGCAAGTCAAATCCGGTACTACTTATGAAGATATTCACCACGCCGCATTACGCTTAATTGGCAAGGTTCAACGCACTCCCATACTGGAATCCTCTTTGTTGAATCGCTGGTTTGGCCATCGCATTTTGTTTAAGGCGGAATGTTTGCAACCCACTGGGGCATTTAAACTTCGCGGCGCGACAAATTTTATAGCCGCATTGCAAGAGTCGGGACAAATCCCGAAACACATCGTGGCCAACAGTTCGGGTAACCATGCGCAGGCAGTGGCGTATGCCGCTTCAAAAGCCGGCATTCCGGTTACCATATACGCCACAGAAACAATATCACCAGTCAAGGCAGCGGCTACACAAGCCTATGGCGCAGAGTTAAAACTGTTCCCTACCCGCGTGGAAGCAGATCGGGCAGTGGCAGATGCAGCGGAAGACAAAGACACTGTGTGGATACCGCCCTTTAATCACCCGTTGATCATTGCAGGCCAAGGGACTGCGGTAATAGAAGCCCTGCAGGACCATCCTGACGTCAACGCGATATTTGCGCCTTGTGGCGGCGGTGGCCTATTGGGTGGCACATTGCTGGCCACGCGTGAACTAGCCCCGGAAGCGCTGGTGATTGGGGCAGAACCTCAACTAGCCAATGACGCGTCACGCTCACTGCAATCAGGCCGAATTGAATCATTGCCCGGCCCGGTGAGTACGCTGGCCGACGGTGCTGCAACCCCCAGTGTTGGGGAACATACCTTCCCTCTCCTGCAGGAACTGGATGATTTCTACGAAGTCAACGAACAACAAATTGCTTATTGGACTCAGTGGCTCCAACACTTGCTAAAAATTCACGTTGAGCCCACCAGCGCAATGAGCATGGCTGCTGTTGCTGCCTGGGCGGTGAATACGCCGCCAGGACAAACAGCGATGGTGCTCCTCACAGGTGGCAATATCAGTCAGTCCACCATGAGTAAAATTTGGCACACCGATTACTTACTCCAACCTCCAACAATAATATGAGAACCTAACGATGCGCAGATTAGTGTCTATTACCCTACTGTTTGTATGCACCGTCACAATGAGCCTGGCCTCCGCCAGCACGCTCATCGATAATGTACGCGGCTATACCCTTAACGACAAAGGCGAATTAATTCGCTTTAAGCGGATCTTAATTAATCACGGTAAGGTGATCAGCCTGGACCCGTCTTCTGTCCCCAACAAAGCCACTGTTATCAATGCGCAGAATGCCGTGATGATGCCCGGCCTGATCGATGCACACGGTCACTTACTTGGCCTGGGTGGGAACCTTCTGGAAGTCGATTTACGCGACAGTAAAAGCATGAGCCAGGCTGCCCAATGGGTAGCTGACTATGCCCTTGCTCATATGGACCAGGACTGGATTAAGGGCCGGGGCTGGAACCAGGAGCTGTGGAGCGACCGCGCATTCCCCACGGCAAAAGCGCTGGACAAAGTCATTGCTAACAAGCCTGTTTGGCTAAGCCGTGTTGATGGACATGCAGCTTGGGTGAATACAAAAGCACTTCGACTGGCAGGTATTACCCGTGACACCAAAGACCCGGCTGGCGGACAAATTATTCGCGATGCCCAAGGCAACCCCACCGGTGTGCTTATCGACAATGCCATGGATTTAGTGGCCCGGGTGATGCCTACTGAAAGCACTAAACAATATCAGGCTCAGTTAAACGCCGCTGGCGAGCACTTGCTGTCTGTGGGTATTACAGCCATGCACGACGCGGGAGTGGGTCATCATGTTTATGACTTCTATCTGGCTCGAGCCGCAGCACAAACACTGCCTGTGCGTATTTATGCCATGTTAAGTGCAACGGACCCACAGCTCGATGACATGCTGGATACCGGCAGAATCCGCAGCGCCGATGACTTTTTATCAATTCGTTCCGTTAAAGCCTACGGCGATGGTGCATTAGGTAGCCGTGGAGCTGCACTGTTAAAGCCCTACAGCGATGCCCCGCATCAGCATGGCTTGCTGCTAACCCAACCCGACGACTTCCCAAAGATCTTTCAAAAAGTACTAGGGGCAGGTTTTCAGTTAAACTTCCACGCCATCGGCGATAAAGCCAACCGCATGGTACTGGATGAATTTGAAAAAACATTCGCGACGGTTGGCGGCCAGTCGCTTAGAAACCGTGTGGAACACGCGCAGGTGATTGACGTTAACGATCTGCCTCGATTTGCGCAATTAAAAGTGCTGCCATCGATGCAACCCACCCACGCTACCAGCGATAAAAACATGGCAGAAGCGCGTATTGGCAAAGCCAGAATGGCTGGCGCTTATGCATGGAAGACGCTGGTAGACAGTGGAATAGCCATGCCATTGGGCTCTGATTTCCCGGTGGAGCTGGCAAACCCCTTTTACGGCTTACACGCTGCGGTAACACGTCAGGATCGCAATAATCAACCGCTTAAAGGCTGGTACCCGGAACAAGCCCTTTCAGTGCAACAGGCGTTTAAAGGGTTTACTCTGGATGCAGCTTATGCCGCCCACATGGAAGATACACTGGGTACACTGACACCTGGAAAGTGGGCTGATTTTATTCTGGTAGATCAGGATATTTTCAGTATTGCGCCACAAGACATCTGGAAGACCAAGGTCATGCAAACCTGGCTGGCCGGCGAAAAAGTATTCGACGCGAATCGTCAAAATTAACTGGAGTCACGGCATCAGCTATAGCACAATGCGCTTTTTTCAACAGGAACACCACTATGACATTAAGCGTAAACAGCTACTTTGACGATGCCGTAAAATCGATTGCCTTTGAATCAGCCAACGGCCCTTGCACCTCTGGTGTAATGTTGCCGGGTGATTATGTGTTTGGCACCAGTCAGGACGAATTAATGAAAGTGGTAGAAGGTGCGCTCACGGTCAAATTGCCAGGAGAGTCTGAGTGGCAAACGTTCGCAACCGGCTCTGAGTTCCGCGTTGCTGCAAATCAATCGTTTGACGTGAAAGTAGAAACAACCACGGCTTACCTGTGTTTCTATAGCTAAATACACGGAATGAGATATAAAAAAATGCCACGCAACTGCGTGGCATTTTCGTATTCGCGGTGACCGCGTCAGTAAAGTGTTCGGATCCACTTCTCTTCGGTAATAAAGCTCCAGTCCCAGGATTGCCATTTTTCCGGTAAACCGGCTTCAACCACCTCATCCACTGACATCCCTTTGGCTTTTTGCGCATTCACAAAAGCCAGAGTGGCTTTCATCATATCTAATGCAGCCTGATAATCCTGCTTACTGGCTAGAGGGCCATGACCGGGAATAATCTGTGTGTTGTCGTCAATTTTGCCAAGTAAGACCTCGACCGATTTGATGTACCCAGCAACCGTACCACCCGCCCCTAGATCTATGTACGGAAACAGGCCGTTGAAGAACAAATCACCGGTGTGGAGTACGTTCGGTTGCTCGAACCACACCACACTGTCACCATCGGTATGACTGGCGGGCAAATGGAATACGTGGAGGGTTTCACCGTTGAAGTGGATCTTGACCCCTTGCTCGTACGTCACTACCGGTAACGCACCTTTTGCTACAGATTCATCGTTAGCGAGTCTTACACGCACGTTGTCGTGGGCAAATATAGTCGCGCCTTTGTGGTCATGAAAAAACGCATTGCTGCCGGTGTGATCGCCGTGATAATGCGTGTTTATAACGTAGCTCGGGGCGTCGCTACCTAATTCCCCCAACGCCGCAGAGATTTTGGGGGCCAACGGCGCAAACTGATCGTCAATAATCAGCACCCCGTCTTCGCCCGCCGAGACGCCAATATTTCCACCGGCACCTGTCAGCATGTGCACTGAACCGGCAAGATGATTTGATTTAATTTCAACAGATGCGAAGCGATCGTCTGCGTGTAATGACGTTGCGGCAAACAGCGCTGAAAGCGCTAAACCGTATTTTATGAGTTGTTTCATGAAACATCCCTTACCTGGACTTATTTGGCTACTAATATGTCACTGGCGGCGAAATGGTTCAATCATGAATGAAGATACCGGGCGTAACTTCCTTGATCAGCAAATGCGGTTAGACGGCAATACTGCTCTCAGCCTGATGCTCAGCATGCCCCAGATAGCGAAACCGATCTACAGAACGACCATTCACCTTTACCTGTTCAGTAAACATTTCCAGCGGACGCACCCATAATGCGCCTTCGCCATACATAGGACGGTAGACCACCAGTTGGCTTTCGTCTTCAGAATGGTTGGCAACACCAATTACTTCGTAATTGTTCCCTTTGTAATGCTGGTAAACGCCGGGTTTTATCATTTTTTGTCTCCTTTTGGGTGGCAAAAGCGTTAAAGCCTGAATGTCGATGCTGTCATATCGCTGGTGATACGCTGAACTCAGTATTTTGGTCTCGCTGTTTCCTTATTTTAAAATACAAATGTGACACCTGTGTCACATTTCTGCATAGTCATGCAAATTGTAATGCAATAAGCTGATCCAAAGCATGAATATGCAAGTTTAGTAGAAGATTATACTTTCTGCTAATTATCATCAAAAGGCAGAAGCAGTTGCTGGGCATCTTTGGGCTCATCCAAGCCTACCTGCAACCCTACCAAGCGAATACCTCTGTCCCTCGCTCGCTGATATGCCTCTTTTAACAGCGCCTGAAAACTCGGCTTAGCCACTTCAGAATAACGATGCTCTACGGTGGTTAACTGAAAATCCTGAAACTTCAGTTTTACCCCAAGGGACTTTATTAGCATTGGCTTACTGGCGTGGTATTTCTTCTG
The DNA here is from genome assembly GCF_984433645.1 of Marisediminitalea sp. Lineage (NCBI taxonomy): Bacteria > Pseudomonadati > Pseudomonadota > Gammaproteobacteria > Alteromonadales > Alteromonadaceae > Marisediminitalea > Marisediminitalea sp. The sequence continues at coordinate 4,088 of NZ_CFIDRX010000055.1, read as the reverse complement.
ATGTAATGCCAGACGATTCACCAGTGTATCGTACAGATACTCAACCACCTCCAGACACTCCGCCTCGGAATGTATATCGGCACTGAGGGTTCTTTCAACACCCACGGATTTGCGCACCCGATTTGTTTGTATGTCCCGCTCATCGATGCCGTGTGCCCTTTGCCACAATATATGCCCGAACTTACCAAAGCGTTTTTGGATTTGTTCATAAGGGTATTGCCTGACATCTTCACAGGTGTACAAACCCAGTTGATGCAGTTTTTGTAGCGTCACTTCCCCTACACCCGGAATTTTCTTCAGCGGAAGCCTGCGCACAAAGCTATCGAGTTCATCCGGGGCGACCACACACAACCCATTGGGTTTATTCTCATCGCTGGCAATCTTGGCGACAAACTTACAAGGCGCCACACCCGCGGACGCGGTTAGATTTAATTCTCGCTGTATGCGGTAGCGTATGGCCTCTGCAATACGTGTTGCACTGCCTTTGTACAACTGGCTGTCAGTCACATCCAGATAGGCTTCATCTAACGACAACGGCTCAATTTTGGTTGCGTAATCAGCAAATATTTCTCTGATTTTACGAGACTCTTCCTGATACACCGACATTCTGCCGGGTATTAGCTTTAAATCAGGGCAGAGTTTCAAAGCATAGGCTGAGGCCATAGCGGAGCGCACGCCGAACTGTCTGGCTGGGTAGTTACACGTAGCAATAACACCGCGTCGATCAGAGCTGCCACCAATCGCAATGGGCACATTTTGCAGCGCCGGGTTATCCCGCATCTCCACTGCGGCATAAAAGCAGTCCATATCTACGTGGATTATTTTACGCACAACCGACATTCCAGCCTGAAGCTATTTAGTACGTGCATATAATACTGTATATACGTACACATATCCAGCAAACCAAATTGACAGCAACGTTCGCCATAATGTTTGCGTGATATATATACACTCTGTGATTGTGTGTATTATTGATACTGAATCATTAAGCCCTATTGCATATGGAACTCGAATCACTCGGTATTATTGTGCCGGCGTCACTTTCGCTGCAACAACCCAGTTGGTATGCGCCGCACCGCGCATTGGCCGACCATGTGCAGTGCATCTGGTGTATGCCATTACAACCTGACACAACCCGCCCGATAGAAAAGCTCTATCCGGATGCAGGGGCGAGCCTGATGTTTGAGTTTACCCGGAGTAATGTCGTTTGCCGCTTCTGTTTTAATACCGACACCATACCGCACCGCTGGTCATCTGATGCAGAACATCTCAGTGTGCGGCTGAAGCCGGGTGCGATCCCGGTGTTGCTGAGTCCGGTGTTTCTGACTTCGGTGAATCAATCACAACAGGTTGATGAGTATGACTTGCCAGGTATTACCGCGTTGTGTGAAGCGTTGCTTCCACTCGCTGCTGAACAAAGAGTAATGTGTATTCAACAGTGGTTACTCAGCAGACTACAGTGTCATACGCAACGCAACAACCCCGTCAACACAGCGATGGTCGCCGCACTTTGTGGTATTACGGCATCGCCCGAACAGTACGCCAGAGAATTAGGTATGTCTCGCAGAACCCTGGAAAGGCGTATGCGTTCGCTGATGGGCATTACCCCAAACCAAATGTTCAGCTTTCATCGCATCCGCAAGGCAAGAGAATTGCTGCTACGTGGCAAAACACCCCTTGCCGATATTGCGGTGCTCGCGGGCTTTTATGACCAGGCCCATTTTACCAATCTTTTTCACGAGGCAACCATGGAGTCGCCTGCGCAATACCGGCGCAGAAAGTTGTCGCAAATTTCCAATACCTCAACATAGTAACCGCCTACCCTCTTCATCAGTCACTTAAAGAATGAGGAACCAACAATGACGGCGCGTATAGCCCCCAATGAACTCTTTGCACATTGCCCACGAATCTCGGAGCACCTGATTGAACTAGGCAAAACCAGCGATGATAACGTATCGGCCCGCCTGCGGCATTTAGTAAAACTTCGGGTATCGCAACTCAACCATTGTGGCTTTTGTCAGGTCATGCATGCCTCAGAGGCCCGGGCTGACGGCGAAGCACAACCTCGCCTCGATGTATTGCCTGCGTGGCGTGAAGCACCTTGTTTTACCGCACAGGAACAAGCCGCGTTAGCGTGGGCAGAAGCGGTAACCATGATTGCAACCCAACCGGATGTGTCAGACGCTTTCGCTCAGGCGGCGGAGCAGTTTAGCAATCAGGCACTCATTGAACTCACTACGGTTATTTTGGAAATTAACAGCTGGAACCGGATTGCGGTTAGCTTTAACTTTACCCCGGAAGTGGAGTAGGCCTGTGCTGCAAAACAAGAATAAGACACTCATCATTGCCAGCCTGTGTTTTCTATGCGGAAGCACATTGTTTTTACCCCAACTGGTAAATTATGCCACGGTCGGCGTATACCTGTTTATGCTAGGGTCAGTGTTAATGCTGGTTGATACGTTGAGCACAAAGGAGTAGTGTAAAAAATGTACCAGGCGGCGCGGTTATTACGCGCTACCTGATTTCATTCGCTGATAACTGCGCTAACTGACCAGGGACGTGTCATGAACAAACGCAAGGATTGCTTTTGGGATAAACCCGGCCCCACCTGGGTGATTATTACGCTGATCCTGTATTCAGTGCTGACGTTTTCACTGGAAACTATTCCTAACCTGTCTCCACCCGTTAAAACGTTTTTGCGTTGTTCTGAATTCGTTGTTGTTATTATATTTACCCTCGAATACTTAACCCGCTTATATAAAGCGAAGCCGCGACTGGGGTTCGTATTCAGCTTCTACGGTATCATTGACCTACTCGCCATCTTACCCTTTTACTTAATGCTAGCGGTGGATCTCAGGGCACTTCGTTTATTCCGTTTGCTGCGATTAGCCCGCCTGTTAAAACTTACTCGATACAGCAACGCTATCAGGCGTTTCAGTAAGGCGCTGTACACAGTTAAAGAAGAATTGGTCGTCTTCAGCATTGCCAGCCTGATCATTCTGTTTTTAGCATCGGTGGGGATTTATCACTTTGAACACGCGGCACAGCCAGAGGTGTTTACGACTATCTTCGACTGTTTATGGTGGGCGGCTGCCACGCTGACTACGGTAGGCTACGGCGATATCTATCCGATTACCCTGGGCGGGAAACTGTTTACGTTTCTGGTATTAATGGTAGGGTTAGGCATGATAGCAGTACCTACAGGTATTATCGCTACCGCGCTGTCTTCGGTCAGGCAGTCAGAAAACTAATAACCAACGGATGAACGGGTCATCCGTTGGCTGCATGCCGAATTAAATTATGCGGTCTTTTTCCCAGGCTTTTAATTTTTCCTGGCGCTGCGCTTCTCTTTCCTGCCGCGCTTTCTTGCGGTCGCAAGGCTCAGGGCAATCACAGGCTTTATCAATACCCAGCGCGCCGAGGCCACCACAGCTACCAGAAATGGTCTTCTTCTGCAGTAAATAGCCAATCGCCATGGCTGCCACCATGACCAGAAAAAACACAAACGCTAATATAAACGTACTCATATTTCTTACTCTTCGTAAACAGTGACCAGCGACTCAAACGCAGGGCTGCTGTATTCCACAAAACTATCACCTTCGCGTTTAACAATAAACACCGCCAGGTCGTTTTGTTCAGCCAATGCGATGGCACTTTCCCACCCCATAACATTAAAGGCAGTCGCCATACCGTCTGCCGTCATCGATGACGGGTGAATAACAGTAACCGACACCGTGTTATGCTGAATAGGCTTGCCGGTGCGTGGGTCGATCAAGTGCGAATAACGCACCCCATCCTGCTCGTAATAGTTACGATAGTCACCCGACGTCGCAATCGCGTTGTCGCCAATGGATATGATTTTCTGCACAGCGCGGGCCTCAGAGACCGGCTTTTCAATGGCGATAAGCCACTCAGAGCCATTGCCTTTTTCGCCTTTAACGCGCATTTCGCCACCAATCTCGACCAGGTAACTTTCTACGCCCTGCTCCTCGAGTAACTCCGCAACCACGTCGACGCCATAGCCTTTCGCAATCGTAGACAAGTCTACATAAAGCTGAGGATGCGCTTTTACCAATCCGTCTTTAACT
>NZ_CFIDRX010000054.1:0-23947 GCF_984433645.1 Marisediminitalea sp. | reverse complement strand
GGCAACACGCCCATTGCCGATTGGGACTTGTTTGCCGGTTTGCGTGCGCTTACCGCGAACCTTGCCATTGAGCTACCCGAGGCCGAGCTAGACAGCATGCATTACAAGGTACTGTTTTTAACCGCCTGTGTGTTATTCACCTTTACCTTTGTGGTGAACACGTTGGCAGAGCTATTGCGCCAGCGCCTGCGCAGGAATGCCAGCTATGGGTAAATGGTCGGTCAGGCAATTTCTTTCAAATCGTCAGCAGCAGTCCTTTGTGATCAGCCTGGGGGCGTTTTGTGCCAGTTTGTTGCGGGTCGCCCTGGTATGTGTGCTGGCGCTAATTGCACTGCGTGGCAGTGATTACTTCTGGCCACGGCCGGTGCACTCGCTGACCTATGTTGACCTGGCCGGTCAGGAACACAAAGTGTATGGTCAGGTCGGTGTAGGGCAAGCCTCCAGCCAGTACAGTGCCGGTACCCAGCGCTTGTGGCTGATTCGTTATTCAGACACGCGCTACCCGTATGGAAATCAGTTAATTCTGGAAACGCCCGCTATTCAAAACCTGGCCGTCGCCAAAGACGCAGCAGACATGTTGTTAGCCGACGGCACCCGTGTGTTTGCGAAACCCGTGAGTGTGGACATGCCGGAAAATCAGGCGCAGCCGCTGTCTTCACTGGCTCAGGCGCAGGCCCGGGTAGACTTGCTTCAGCAGGACGTTGATCAGATCCGCACCCAGCACCTTGCGCCCATTCATCGTCGTCTGGCCGAGCTGGATATTCGCGCGGTAGCTGAAGACGCACCAGCCAGAGAGCGGTTGTCGGCCGAATTCCGCGAGTGGCAAACCAAGGTCCTGGAACGGGAAGCCCAAATAGCCGAGTTTCGTTTAAACGTGCAGTTTTCTGACGGCGCGCCGTTCTCTATTGCGCTGAATGAGCTGGACCAGCTTACCTATACCGGACAGCTAACGACCTGGGGCAAGTTAGGCGTTGCCGCCGACGGTGTGTGGACGTTCCTGAGTGAGTCGCCCAAGCAGGCTAACACGGCGGGTGGGGTGTTCCCGGCGCTGTTTGGTACCGTGCTGATGATTTTTATTATGACCATACTAGTAACGCCATTTGGCGTTATGGCAGCTATTTACCTGAACGAATACGCCCCGGACAATAGCATGACAGCGGTGATACGCATTTGCGTGAGTAATATGGCGGGGGTGCCCTCCATTGTGTATGGCGTGTTCGGGCTGGGCTTTTTTGTGTATATGGTAGGCGGTCAAATTGACGAGCTGTTCTTCAGCGACCGCTTACCGGCACCGACCATGGGTACCCCCGGGGTATTCTGGGCGGCACTCACCATGGCTATTCTAACCCTGCCGGTAGTGATTGTGGCGACCGAGGAAGGGCTGCGCCGTGTGCCAGACAGGCTCAAAGCGGGCAGTTATGCACTGGGGGCCACTAAACTGGAAACCATCTGGCATACCATATTACCCATTGCGAGTCCGGGGATCATGACCGGTGTTATTCTGGCCATAGCCCGGGCGGCCGGTGAAGTTGCGCCGTTAATGCTGGTAGGCGCAGTGAAGTTTGCGCCGAATTTGCCGTTTGACGGTGAGTTCCCTTACCTGCATTTGGACCGCCAGTTTATGCACCTGGGTGTGTTAATTTACGACGGCGCATTCCACAGCCAAACCGATATGCGTAGCGCGTCGATGATGTTTGCCAGCTGTTTGCTGTTATTGCTGGTGGTTTTTGTGTTAAATATTCTGGCTGTCATTTTACGTAAGCGGCTACGTCAACGATATTTGCGAGGTTACTGACGCTCATGCTGAAACTGTTCGAACGGGAACGACTCGACCTGGAAGGCCTGTCGCCGGAACAAACGGCCATAGAAGTACGCGACCTGAATTTGCGTTTTGGTCAGAAGCATGTGCTGCACGACATTAACATGCGCATTCCCAAACACCGCATCACCGCGCTGATTGGCCAAAGTGGTTGCGGCAAGTCCACGCTGATCGCTTGTTTTAATCGCATGAACGATTTGATCCTGAACAGCCAGACCAGCGGCGAAATCGTGATTGAAGGGCGCAATATCAATCACAAAAAAGAAAACCTGTCGTTGCTGCGCTCTCAGGTAGGCATGGTGTTTCAACGGCCCAATCCATTCCCAATGAGCATCTACGACAACGTGTGTTACGGACTGCGATTACAGGGCATCAAGCAGCGCCGGCAACTCGACGATGCTGTAGAGCGCGCATTGCACGAAGCTGCACTGTGGGAAGAAGTAAAGGATCGTCTGTTCGACTCGGCAATGACCCTGTCGGGCGGTCAGCAGCAACGTTTAGTGATTGCACGGGCGCTGGCGCTCAAACCTAGCATTCTGTTACTCGACGAGCCCACCTCGGCACTGGACCCACTCACCACGCTGTTTATTGAAGAATTGATGGGTGAGCTCAAGAAGCGCTGTACTATTGTGATTGTTACCCACAACATGCAACAAGCTGCGCGGGTGTCAGATTACACGGCGTTTCTGCATCAGGGCGAGCTGGTGGAATACAGCGACAGTGATACGCTGTTTACCATGCCCGACAAGAAACAAACCGAAGATTACATCACCGGCCGTTACGGCTAAGGGGAGGGAAGCGTATGCATCAGGTCGCACTGAATACTCACATCTCTGATCGCTTTAACCTGGAGTTGGAAAACCTCAGAAACTCAGTGCTCACTATGGGCGGCGAAGTCGAACAGCAGTTAATCGATACCCTGAAAGCCATCAGTACGAACAATCCGGGGCTGGCAGAAAAGGTCATTCTCAACGACCTGAAAGTCAACTCCATGGAAATGCAGATCGACGAAGAATGCGTGCGTATTATTGCCAAGCGGCACCCCACCGCCAGCGATCTGCGTTTGATTATGACCATCTCGAAAGCCATCACTGACATTGAGCGCATGGGTGATGAAATTGAACGTATTGCCAAGCTTGTAACCAAACAAAAGATCCCGGCATCGGAGTCGATAAAAAGCAGCATGCTGCAAATTGGTCAGCAGGTTACGGCCATGATGCGCGGTACCTTCGATGCGTTTGCTCGTCAGGACGAGCGCGCAGCGCTGCACGTGTATGATCAGGACAACCGCATCGACAGCGAATATAAAAAATTGCTGACTTTTACCACCGGTGAAATGTCGCGGTCGGGTGAAGACATGGAAGACTGGCTGGAAATATTGTGGGCATTGCGATCGCTGGAGCGCATAGGTGATCGCTGCAAAAATATCTGCGAATACATAGTGTCGCTGACCAGCGGAAAAGACGTGCGTCATACGCCATTAGAGAGTTTGCAACAAAAATTAGACGATTTAACCTGAGCGAAAAACAAAATACCGGCTAACATTGTCTTAAATCTGTAACGAAAGTGAAATATTTGCTGTAAATATCATCGATCAGGATGATAAAGCCGATTATTTGTAGCAGATCGTCGAAAATGGTCTATGGCTCGTCTTCGGATTAAGTTAGAATGCGCCGCAATATTGAAGCTTCAGTATAAAAAACGAACGAAGAACAATGCATAAATTCAACGTGCTGGCAGTAAGCGTGAACACGACAGAATGCCCGTCAGCAGTAAATACGTCTTTCAACGCGCGACGTCTGACAGACTGCTAAACAGACTGGGAGCTATTGTCAGTGGATTTCCTACAAAGTTATGGCATGATTCTGATCATCCTCGCCGCTGCGGTGGGATTTGTGATGGCATGGGGTATTGGCGCAAATGATGTGGCCAATGCAATGGGCACCTCAGTAGGTTCTAAAGCCCTTACCATCAAGCAAGCTATTATCATTGCCATGATATTCGAATTCGCCGGTGCCTATTTGGCCGGTGGTGAAGTGACCTCGACGATCCGTAAAGGCATCATCGATACCGCTTATTTTGTTGATATTCCCGAGTACCTGGTACTGGGAATGATCTCGTCTTTATTTGCTGCAGGTCTGTGGTTGGCGGTCGCGTCATACCTGGGCTGGCCGGTTTCTACTACTCACTCTATTGTTGGTGCCATCATTGGCTTCACGGCTGTGGGCGTGAGTATGGACGCAGTTGAGTGGAGCAAAGTTGGCGGAATTGTTGGTAGCTGGATTGTAACGCCGGCGATTTCCGGCGTGATTGCGTATCTGATTTTCATGAGCGCACACAAACTGATTTTCGAAACCGACAAGCCGTTCCATTATGCACGCAAATACGTGCCGTTTTACATGGCATTTGCGGGCTTCGTGATGTCGCTGGTGACCATTAAAAAGGGCCTGAAACACGTTGGTTTGGACCTGTCTCCAACCACAGGATATGTGTTGTCTGTTGTGTTGGCCGTAATTATTGCGTTCATTGGTAAATGGCTTATCAGTCGCCAGGCTTACAGTCACTCAGAAGACGCGGATTTACAGCGTGCAAACGTAGAAAAAGTCTTCGCGTTGTTAATGGTTGTTACCGCTTGTTGTATGGCTTTTGCGCACGGCTCTAACGACGTTGCGAATGCCATTGGCCCATTGGCAGCGGTAGTTAGCGTTGTATCCAACGGTGGTGAAATTGGTTCAAGCAGCGCACTGGCTCCTTGGATTCTGCCTTTAGGTGGTTTAGGTATTGTTGCGGGTCTGGCTTTATTTGGTCACCGCGTTATCGCTACCATTGGTGAGGGTATCACTCACTTGACCCCTAGCCGTGGCTTTGCGGCTGAAATGGCGGCTGCCTGTACCGTGGTCATTGCCTCAGGCACCGGGCTACCAATCTCTACCACGCAAACATTGGTAGGTGCGGTATTGGGTGTTGGCCTGGCACGCGGCGTGTCTGCGCTTAACCTGGGCATTATCCGCAACATCGTGATTTCCTGGGTAGTAACACTGCCTGCTGGCGCAATTCTGTCTATTCTGTGCTTCTTCACGCTTAAAGCCATATTTGGCGTATAAATTCAGGTATGTCAGTTTGAGGTGCTTTTACGCTTCAAACTGAAATTGCCGATTTCCTACTTTTGTTTTCCGATCTTTGATTCAGTAGTCAGCATCGTTTGATAGCGCTCAAATAAGCTATGTTTGTTTTCAGGACAATGGCATGTCTGAACGTTATCCCGCCGTATATATCCTATCTAACTTCACACGCACCGTGCTGTATGTTGGTGTTACCAGCAATTTGCCCCAGCGCGTGTACCAGCACAAAATGTCCATGGCATCCGGCTTCTGCACCCGCTACAACGTAAAAGACCTGGTGTATTACGAAATGCACGAAGAAATGTACGCCGCGATCACCCGCGAAAAGCAATTAAAACGCTGGCGGCGAAGCTGGAAAGAAAAACTGATCACACAAAAGAATCCCCAATGGTTGGATTTGTATCCCTTGATTGTAGGTTGAGTTCTTGGCTTATAAAGCGCCGTCATCCCGGGCTTGCCCCGGGACCTTGGCTCGTTCCGGGATCTATTCAAAAAGGCCGTGATGTCAAAACGACCCCCTTATCGTCATCCCGGACTCGTTCCGGGTTTAATAAGAGCCGTCATCCCGGACTTGTTCCGGGACCTACTCAAAAAGGCCGTGATCTCAACACAACCCCCGCTGGATGTTTCTAAGATCCCGGATATCGCTGGGGGCGATTCCGGGACGACGGTTCTGTGGTTTTTTAAGATCCCGAATATCGCTGGGGGAGATTTCGTGACGACCCCTTATCGTCATCCCGGGCTTGTCCCGGGATCTATATAAACAGGCCGCCATGTGCAAACAACCCACTCACCGTCATCCCGGACTTGTTCCGGGACCTATTTGAAAAGGCCGTGATGTTAAAACGACCCCCTTATCGTCATCCCGGACTCGTTCCGGGTTTAATAAGAGCCGTCATCCCGGACTTGTTCCGGGACCTACTCAAAAAGGCCGTGATCTCAACACAACCCCCGCTGGATGTTTCTAAGATCCCGGATATCGCTGGGGGCGATTCCGGGACGACGGTTCTGTGGTTTTTTAAGATCCCGAATATCGCTGGGGGAGATTTCGTGACGACCCCTTATCGTCATCCCGGGCTTGTCCCGGGATCTATATAAACAGGCCGCGATGCGCAAACAACCCACTCCCCCGTCATCCCGGACTTGTTCCGGGACCTATTTGAAAAGGCCGTGATGTCAACACAACCCCCGCTGGATGCTTCTAAGATCCCGGATATCGCTGGGGGCGATTCCGGGACGACGGATAGAGGTTTTCTACTTTGATGCTGGGACAACCCTCCCACCGTCATCCCGGACTCGTTCCGGGACCTATTTAAAAAGGTCGTGATGTTAAAACAACCTCCGCTGGATGTTTCAAAGATCCCGGATAAGTGCTTCGCACTTTCCGGGACGACAGGGGAGGGACCTTTGCTCTAAAATACATACACCTCGGCTTTTGCCAGTAAATCGCTGGGTGTGATTTTCTCGGCCACACAGCTCTTCACTGACTTTTTATTGAATATGTACAAGCGGTCCTGGGCCTTGCCATCTTCGCCCTTGCCGAAGTTCTTCAGGATAAAGCTGATGTGTTCGTCATCCGGGAGTTCACGTAAACCGGCACCAAAGCTACACAAGGTGTCGCCGACACTGCCCTCGAAATTGGCAAGAAAGGTTTTGTAAGCTTGCTCCTGCATTTCGCGTTGCTTGGCCAACTCGGCCTTTTTCTCTTCGGCCAGTTCCTGTGCGTAGTCCTGAAGCTCTTGCTGACGAGACTGTAAACGGTCCAGTTCTGCTTTGAGTTCCTTCATTTCGCCTTCGATTTCGCGCTTACGCTCGTTATCTGCGGCGCGTAGTTCGAATTCCAGGTCGCGGTTGCGACGTTCTAATTCGCGGATTTCCCATTCGATCTCGCGGCGATCACTGCGAAACTCGCGTAATTTCTCGTCGGTCTTACGCACGATTTTCTCTACCTGACGAACAACACGTTCGGCGGTTTCACCCCAATCTTGTTCGACGATGAACTCGTAATCGCCGTGGCTCTCTACATGCATGCCGTCTGCCACTACCGTAACAGTGGGCGCGTCGGGCGCAGACGGTGGGGTAGGAATAACACTCATTAAGTCGCCGAAATCAAAGTCGAACATCATACCGCGACCACCGGTGTGAATGGTAAAAATAACCCCTTGCTTTGCCAGGTAAGTGGCTTCGATACTGCGGTAGCGCACGCCTTCTTTGCGGGTATCCTGCTTTAAAGCGGTGTCGATAACACCGGACATAATGTTCAGCTGTTTATCCAGTTCGGTAAGGTTTTGTGCAACGGCACTGGTAGCCAGGGTTGCGCCAAATAGCGATGCAATTGCTAGTGCTTTCATAATCATTCCACCTGTTGTCTGATTACTCGGTGAGGGCGGGGTAGCCATCATCCAGTGAATTAATTTCACGCTGAAGCTGAGTTAGCTGGCGTGCGTAGTAGCGCTGATCGTCATCGCGCTGTTGGTTAATAAACTTAATAAGCTCTGCAAAGTCCTCGCGACGCTCCTGGCGGCTCGAAGTCAGCAGATATTGAGTAAGCTGTGTGCTGTTTTCCTGTTGTTGCTGCTGGAGTGCGGCAACATACTGGGTGAACATGGCCTGATTTGCCTGTTGGTAGTCATTGAGTTTCTGATTCACCAAGGCCGCAACTTGTTCGTCACTGGGCCCTTGTTGAAAACCCATGGTTAATTTGCCTTCGCTTACTTGTACAGAGAAGCCACTGACCACCATTACAATAGCCAGTGCTGACATAGCCATGGACATAACGGGTAAGCCCTGCCATTGCCACCACTTGGGTTTGTCCGGGGCCACGAAAGTGGCATTTTTATCCCAGGCAGGCATGGGCGGAGGGGTAAACTGCTCAGCGGTAACCGATAGCTGAGTGGCAGTTTCCACTTGAGCCGCGAAGGCTTCATCGCTCAGACAGAGCGCCTCAAACGCGTCGCGCTCCTCGTTAGTTAAGGCATTGTCCAGCCATTGGCCGAATAAATAATCTGACTCGTAATTAGCCATGTTCTACCTCCAAATCCAGTTTTAACTTCGACAGGGCGCTGTACAGGCGCGACTTCACCGTATTGCTGGAGAGTCCCAGCTGGTCGGCAATTTCGTCGAAGGTAAACTGTCCAAAAAATTTCAATTCGATAACGGCACGTTGCGCTAATGGCAAACGTTGCATTGCGGCCGTCAGCGCCTGACTGGTGCTGTCGGTCATTAAGTTGTGTTCAGGGCAGGGGCGTTCGCAGCTGAGTTCGTCGTCCTCGTCCAGCGGTGAATCTGGTCGCTTGCGCCGGTAAAATTCAATACAACGAAAATGCGCGATGCGGAATAACCAGGCTTTAAAACTGCCTTCACCGCGGTAGTTGGTTAAGCTACGGAAAACGGCAATAAAGATATCCTGCATTAAGTCTGCAGCGTCATGCGGGTTGCCCGTCATGCGTACGCCATATTGATAAATCGCAGACTCGTAGCGTTTAATCAGCGCGAACCAGGCCTTTTTATGCCCTTTTAAGGCCTGTTCAATTAATTGTTCGTCGCGCTTTTCAAACACCGGATATCCCCAAAGTTTTATGTTGTTGTGGGTATAGTCGGGGGGCCGGGCAAAAAAGTTTGCCCGGTATGAAAATTATTTTAGGGTAGGGACCGGAAGCAATGGAGATATGATCTCACCTACACGACGGAACAAGCGCATCCGCGTTGTGCCCGCACGCCATACCAGTCCAATTTCCCGGAACGCTTTTTCTTCCGCCGGAAACGAGGTGAGTTGCGTGTTCTTGAGCAAATCCTGGTTAAGTGCCAGTTCTGGCAGGAATGTGTAGCCCAGTTTACTGTTTGCTAATTGCACCAGGGTATACAGTGAGCTGGCAGCCAACGAGCTGATTTGATCGGTGTGCTGCAGGTTACACGCGCTCACGGCATGGCCGGTCATACAATGCTCTTGTTGCAGTAGGAAAATGCTTTTCTTCGGTAAGCTGGAAATGTCCAGTGGCGAAGGTAAATCGTTGGCCAAATCTTTATGGGCAATTAAATGGAACGGGTCGTGGCCCAGCACCATTTGTTTGCATCCCGGCGTTTCCATGGGCAGTGCCAGTACCAGCAAGTCCAGGCTGCCGTCGGTGAGTTGTCGCGTAAGATTTGCCGTTGTGTCCTCCTGCAGTTCCAATTGGATTTCCGGTAAGAAGGTACGAAATGCGCCTAACATGGCTTCAAACAAGAATGGCGCGATGGTGGGTATAACACCGAGCTTCAGCTTACCACGCTGCCAGTTTCCGGCGTTTTGCGCGTATTCCACGAGTTCACCTGCTTCCTGCAGAATAACCTTCGAACGCTCCACCACATCGAGTCCTAACGAGGTAAACACAAAGGTTTTGTGCTCACGCTCCAGCAGTTGGCTGCCAAAATGTTCTTCGAGGTTCTGAATTGCAGTACTCAGGGTTGACTGGCTCACGTTACAACGCTGCGCCGCCCGGTGGAAATGCTGTTCCTGATGTAAAGTTACCAAGTAATGTAAGTGTTTAAGATTTGGCCATTTCATTATTGTTAACTCGATTGTTATGTTTGTTTTTAATCTATTGTATAGATAAGTATGGGAAATAACACCCCTGTGAGTAAGGTTTTTACTTATACATCGTCTTCCCGGACTCGTTCCGGGTTTATAAAGAGCCGTCATCCCGGACTTGTTCCGGGACCTATTCAAAAAGGTCGTGATCTCAACACAACCCCTGTTGGATGTTTCTAAGATCCCGGAAAAGTGCTTCGCACTTTCCGGGACGACGGTTGAATGTATCCCACCGCGATGCTGAGAAGATCCCCTAACTGTCATCCCGGGCTTGCCCCGGGACCTATTCAAAAAGGCCGTGATCTCAACACAACCCCCGTTGGATGTTTCTAAGATCCCGGAAAAGTGCTTCGCACTTTCCGGGACGACGGATGGGAATATCGCTGAGGCGATTTCGGGACGACGGGTGGAGGTATTCCACCACGATGCTAAGACGACACCCTCCCCGTCATCCCGGGCTTGCCCTGGGACCTACTCGAAAAGGCCGGGATATCAAAACAACCCCTGTTGGATGTTTCAAAGATCCCGGATATCGCTGGGGGCGATTTCGGGACGACGGATGTGTGGTTTTCTAAGATCCCGAATATCGCTGGGGCGATTTCGGGACGACGGATGGGGGTATCCCACCGCGATGGTGAGACGACACCCTAACCGTCATCCCGGGCTTGCCCCGGGATCTAGCAAAAAGGCCACGATATCAAAACAACCCCTGTTGGATGTTTCTAAGATCCCGGATAAGCGCTGCGCGTTTCCGGGACGACGGATGGAGGTATCCCACCGCGATGGTGAGACGACACCCTTACCGTCATCCCGGGCTTGCCCCGGGACCTAACAAAAAGGTCGTGATCTCAAAATAACCCCTGTTGGATGTTTCTAAGATCCCGGATAAGCGCTTCGCGTTTCCGGGACGACGGTGTGAGGCGACGTTCTTTCCCTTTCAACCGGGGCCTACACAAAAAGGCTAGATGACGCGACGAAGCGAGTGTTGTAAAGTAACGCCAGACATAAAATAGGACGATGCCTGGTGCTCAGGTAGCAATTACGGAAGTACACATGTTCGATAGCCTGCGTCTGCACTACGGCTTAAAGGTTTTTCAATCTTATAAATGGTCTTTCATTATGGTGGTAGCTCTTATGGTTACCGAAACCGCGGTGAGCCTGAGTGTGCCTTACTTAATTGGCCAGCAGTCCCAGTCATTCCTGCAAGAAGTCACAATTCTCAATAATAACCACCTGAAATACTTATATTTGTGGGTTGCGTTATTTGCTGCGCAAGCGGCACTGCGTTTTTTGTCTACCTATAACGTAAACCTGGTGGGTGCGCGCTTAATGGCCGAATTGAGTTGCCGTTTGTACGATCATATTCAGGTACTGCCCATTCAGTATTTCCAGGAAAATAAGCGCGGTGACGTGCTGTCTATGTTGACCAACGATCTGGCCGTGGTGAGCTTTTTCGCGTCCAGCGTGCTAACCAATCTCATCCCGAATATTCTGGTACTGATTGGTGCGGGCATTCTGATGTACATGATTGAACCCACGATTGCCCTGTTAATTTGCTTCCTGGTGCCGTTGATATACATCATTCTGAAGCTGGTGAGCCGTGGCATGCAGCCAATCTCCCGGGCGTTGGTGCAACGTCAGGCAGACTCACTGGCGCAGGCGAGTGAAAACATCGGGGCGATCTCGTTAATCAAAGCATTCAACAAAGAAGAAGCGGAGTCGTCTAAATTTAAACGCCGTTCGAATGAAATTCTGGCGCTCAGAGCCCGCCAGTTCCGCTTACAGGCATTGCTCTCGCCGTTGATTCAGTTTCTGGCGTCATTGTGTATTCTGGTTGTTGTGATCATGAGCGTGCTGAAGTTTAATTCAGGCGCTCTTGGGATCCCCGATCTCATAAGCTTATTGTTGTACGGCATTGTATTCACACGGCCGCTGGGTTCACTGGCAGGCCTGTACGGTCAGCTTCAGCAGGTAATAGGCGCGTCTGAGCGACTGCTGCATGTGTATCACCTGGAAAGTGAGCCACGCGATGAGCACGGCACACCCATGACCATCGAACACGGCGACATTGTGTTCGACAGCGTGGCGTTTGGCTTTCCTCAACGTGGCACCATACTGAAAGACGTGTCATTTCATTTAAAAGCTGGTCAGAACATGCTGATCTACGGTCAGAATGGCGGCGGTAAAACCACCATGCTGCACTTGCTGATGCGCTTTTATCAGCCAGCCACGGGTAAGATTCTGATTGACGGGCAAAACATTCAGCAGGCCACTACGGCGTCATTGCGCCATGCAATTGGCCTGGTGTCGCAGGACGTGCTGCTGTTAAACGGCAGTATTTTCGACAACCTCACCTATGGTCTGGCGAATCCGGCTGCGGACGACGTATACAAAGCGGCCAGCCAGGCAGGCTTGGACCACTTAATTATGCGCTTACCTCAGGGCTATGACACCCAGGTCGGCGAGGGCGGGGTAAGGCTGTCGGGTGGTCAGCGCCAGCGTATTGCACTGGCACGGGCGTTATTAATGAAGCCGAAGATTCTGCTGTTGGACGAACCCACGTCAATGCTGGACGAACAAGCCCGTCTGAGTTTTAAAGAGGAATTTCATGGATTGTTTGCGCAGTTTACCGTTATCATGATCTCGCACGATCCTACACTGTCTGACGTTGCGGATGTGGTGTACCAATTGGAAAACGGTACGTTGCAGCGTCAATCAATCAGGTCCGACTATCAGGAGTAAAACATGTCAGCCTATCAGTTAAAGCCCGAATTGTTGCTACAGAAAGTAGCCGATGAAATGGTGTTACTTGAGCCGGAGTCCGGTGAATATTTCACGTTAAACAATGTGGGTGCCGACATGCTCGAGCAACTGCAGCAAGGTAAATCTGCGCAACAAATTGCACAGTACATTGCAGACATTTACGACGTAACCGCAGAGCAGGCTGAACAGGATTTTCAGGTATTAATGCACGATTTGGTTCAGGCTAATTTAGCCGAAGCAGGCGTTGCTTAAGTCATTTTCTAAATACCGGGCGCTCGCCCCTGATCAGCGACGTTGGTTTCGGCGTTGCTGGTGGCAGTTTGCGCTGTGGCATATTCGTATTCAGTATTTTCCCTACCATTGGTGGAAGGCGCGTATATTTAGCGAGTTAAATAAAGAAAGTGGGCACTCACTCCCACTTTCTTTGTCTGAAGCCATCAGACTCAGTGAAATGGCCGCCCGGCACCACATCTTTCCCATAAATTGTTTACGTCGCTGCGTGGTACAGCAGCAGTTACTGGCGCAATATGGCTATGACTTAGCATTGCATTTTGGTGTGGCTAAACAAGACGCTCGCCTGAAAGCGCATTGTTGGCTTACGCACAAAGGGCAGCTAATCAACGACGGTCCAGAGGTAGTCAATACCTATACTGAGCTCAAGCTGGCCGGGGAGCAATCGCAACATATTCTGGCGTCGCTGCGCTAGCTTTTTTTGGTTGGTATGCACCGTTAGCTGTTAATGGTGCTGCTGGATCCAGCGCTGAGTGAGGATAGCGTATAGCAGATCAACGTGTACGCTCACGCCGTTGCCGCCCACTGCCGCATCAAATGCTTTAAGTAAAACGTCGTTATCGACCAGCCCCAACGATGCCAGGCGTGTGTCGCTCAATAGTTCGCGCAAAGGTTTGGCGTTGTCTTTTACCAACTGACCAAAATGGTTGTCGAAGGTGACCTTTTTTACATTCCAGCACACTGACTCGGGCAAGTGGTTTTGCATGGCATTGCGCAGTAGCCATTTGGGGTAAGGACCGCGAATTAACTGTTTACCGGGTACTGCAAAACTGAATTCAGCCATACGCGGGTCGAAAAACGGGTGGGCAACATCAATCCCGTACTGCCAGCCCACTTTTTGGTAGGAACGCACTGAATTGTACGTAGAGGTGGTTTTTAACGCCTGATACCGGGCATAACCAACAGGTTGTTTGCTTTTGTTAAAGGGGTTGGGAATTTTACTCGCATCCGTAGCCAGTTTTGCGGCCTCTGGCGTGAGCCAGGCGGGGATGTCAGACGGTGTATTGCCTTTTAACGCATACGCGCTATTCAGCAGCCACTGAGGGATCATGGGTTTTACAAACAACGAACGCGCGACCGGCCAGCGCGCCATACCCGTTTGCTTGCACGCTTTCAGCACCTCGGCAATAACTCCAAACTCACCCTTGAAAAGCCGTTCGGTATAGGCACTGGCGTGGCCCCAGCACATTTCATCACCACCGTTGCCGGTAAGTAGTCGGTGCCCACCGGCGGCCTGAATGATCTCACACTCCTGATGATAGCGCGGCGATAACACGGTTCCCGGTGAGTCGTAATCAGTAGGGTAGAGCGACATGAAGTCGCGATGCGCACCGGCATCTACGGTGATCTGAATAGGATCAACCAGCCCCAGCTTCTGGTACATGGCTTTGATGTTGTCAGACTCATCACAACTGGCCGAATGACTGTACAAATGCGACAGCGCCCTGCAACTACGTGGCTCGGTGAGCAATTCGTTTGCCAGCGCGGTAATGGATGTTGAATCCATACCTCCGCTCATCTGGCTTACAACCAGCGAATCTGAAGGGTGTATATGGCTGCTCACACACTGTTTTAGTAAATCTAAAAACGTATCCCGGTATGTACCGTCGGACGCGGGCGCCAGCTTATTTTGCGGGTCGATATCCCAGAACGTGTGCTCAGTTACGTTGCCCTGAGGACTAACAGAAAGGCTGGTGCCTAACGGTAACGTATTAATTTCATTATACAAACAAAGAGCCGGGTTAGGCTGCCCTGCTAACCAACACGACAACGCTGTGGTATTCAGCGACGGCTGCTTGGGCATTAACTTCGCTATAAACGACGCCTCGGAGCTAATTACCGTCACGCCACCCACTTTACCGTAGTATAACGCATGTTGATTTAGTGGATCGCGTGAAGCAAACAGCAATTTGTGCGGGTTGTGCCAGGTAAACACCGTATGCGGGCCGGTGATCGCGTTTGAGATCGCTGCGGGCTGTGCGGAAAATTGCTCACTTAATTCGCTATTGGAAAGCGGCGCACTGGCGTTGGCAATAATATTGCCCTGTGGCAAGGAAAACTGACTCAGCAACTGCGTTCGCGCATTACCGCGGTAACAATAATTGCCCACCAGGCAATGTTCGTTTTGCCAATTTAGTGCCAGTGTAGCGTGTCGACTGGCTTCATCGAATAGATCCATTATGGCGTGGTGGTCTGCTGCCACCATGGCAAACAACGCGGTCATGCTGATATGTTTATCTTCCTGAGTGTGACAACACTATGCCCGTTAAGGCCTGAGTAAGCAAGAGTACGAGGTCATCGTGGACTCGTTCCGGGACCTTCGGAACGACGTTGATGTTGATACTGCCTTGCTCCGTCATCCCGGACTCGTTCCGGGACCTTGGTTTGCCCCAGGACCTACTCAAACAGGCGGAGATGCAAAAACAACCACCGCTGGATGTTTCTTAGATCCCGGATAAGTGCTTCGCACTTTCCGGGACGACGGATGGGAATATCGCTGGGCGATTTCGGGACGACGGATGATGGCGTATTTCACCCAAACCGTCATCCCGGGCTTGCCCCGGGACCTATTCAAACAGGCCGCGATCTAAAAACAACCACCGCTGGATGTTTCCAAGATCCCGAATATCGCTGGGGCGATTTCGGGACGACGGATGGTGGCTTATTACAACCAATCCGTCATCCCGGACTTGTTCCGGGACCTTAGGACTCGCAGGTACCTAAAAAAGCGTAAATAAAGTTGGTGGTAAACTATATGTGCTTAAATTTTGTGCAGTTGCACACACATAGTGCCTGACAAATACTTAACTACCATGAAAAATAAAAAAGTATTTAAATATCATGTGATTACTGAAACTGTGAAACTACGGTTACATTCAACCCGTAAGGCTTTTAAAAAAGTGCAAACCGAAGTAAACTAGGCTTCAAGTCGAAAATAGAGTGGGTAATGGCGCTTAAACAGCGGATCTGAATACAGAATTTATAGCTGTGTCGGATAATTTTACAAACAACCGCTTATGAGCCTATAAATCTAGGTTTCGCTTAGATAGTTTTGGGCTTAGCTGTTGTTTTTAATAGCTATTATATTTTTGGCACGAACATTGTATTGTTATGGACGTAGTATTCGAATTTTCGGTGCTGGGCTTTTTATAGAGGACGGAAGCGATGAAAAAATTAATTTTAGCAGGGATCCTGGCGTTTTTTGCTTGTCAAGCAAACGCGGGCTTTGTTCAAGGTGTAACCGGCGAAGATATGGTCGGTATGGAAGTAACTGCCACGTTTGCAGACGGTTCTTCTGAAACTGCAACTTGGGGTGCTGTTGCTCCCGGTGCAGGTGGTGCATTCGGTCTGATTCCTTGGGGTGTATTACTAGACGGTGATTCGTTTGGTGATTTCGACCCAGTAACAGGCGACCTGTTTGGCGGTTTCTTAATGATGAATTTCTACGATTTCGACATGGTTTCGTTATCGTTCAACGCATTGGCTGCAGGTTTCGTGTTCGATACCGCATATTTCGATGCGTCAGCAAATGGTTCAGGTCCTGGTCGTGAGTTAGTATCTTCAAACGCTGATGTGTTTGCAGTTTACTCTGACAACTACATGGACGAGCTGTTTGGTACAATGACTCTGCTAAGTTCTAGCCAGGTTGTTGTAGCATCTGGTGAAATGCAAGTGTTCTTAACTGACACTGACCAGATTTCTGTTCCAGCACCAGCAGGTTTTGCAATGATTGCATTGGCCCTGATGGGTATGCGTATTGCGCGTAAATCATCTAAATAATGGAGAGAGTAACGATGACTTCTATTGAACAGCGTGACGCGCACGCAGAAAAGCGCGAATACTCGAAGCCTGAGTTACAAAAAGCAGGTAGCTTGGCTGAACTGACCCAAGGTTTCTCTGGCAGTGTTCCAGACGAGCAAGGTGGTCACACTAAGCGTAATCCGTTCCAAGGCTAATCGCTAAAAGCCTATTCATCGCAGAAACCCGGGTAGAAATACCCGGGTTTTTCTTTTTAAAATCAACAGTTCCGTAAGCCTCACTGCCTATTTGGCCACCATTCTAGTGTCGGTTTCTTTTACAAAACAACATCTTCAGATCAAACGCGATCTATTTAGATCAAAAATACCTTAATAAAATCAATGTAATATAATTACAATTAATTAGGGTACGATCTTTGCAATACAGTGTTTGGAAGTAGCAGTACTCTTTATAACTTTCATTTTAGGGACGTCTTTAATGAGAAAATTTATTATCGCAATGGCAATGACGTTGTTTGCTTCTTTTCAAGCAAATGCGTCTTATGTTCAAGGTGTGACCGGTGCAGACATGGTTGGCATTTCTGTTTCCGTTGATTTTGCTAATGGATCGAGCGAGTCTGCTATTTGGCAAGCGTTAACCGCTACTCAAGGTGGTGCGTTTGGTGCTTCTGACTGGGCGTTGATTCTTGACGGCGATTCTTTCGGTGACTACGACCCTGTTTCAAATACGTTTTATGGTTTATTCACTTTCTTCAACGGTCCGTTTGACGTTGTAAGTATCACTATTGATATTTTAAGTGAAGGCTTTGTATTTGATACTGCGTTCTTCGATGCTTCTGCAAATGGATCAGGCCCTGGCCATGAGTTCGTAAGCAGCGATCCTCAAGCAACTGCTAGCTATAGCAACTTGGTTGAAGATGAGCTTTACGGCACCATGACCATCTCTGCGTTCATCGCAGCTGGTAGTGGTTTAGCATTCCAAACAGATACTGACGCGTTCGGTGAAGTACCTGCTCCTGCTGGTTTGTTACTCGTCGCATTTGGTTTGTTAGCACTTCGTGCTACTCGCCGCAGTAAATAAGGGAGTATCAATATGAAATCACAACAGGCAGTTGTTACAGAACAAAGCAAAAAGGCATATGCACAGCCGAAGCTTGATAAAGCTGGTAGTTTGGCTGAGTTGACACAAGGTTTCTCTGGAAGCGTTCCAGACGAACAAGGTGGTCACACTAAGCGTAATCCTTTCCAAGGTTAATTTTTAAGTTAACTGTAGAAAAGCCCGGTCCGCCGGGCTTTTTTGTGCCCAAGATCCCGGATAAGCGTCTTCCCGGACTCGTTCCGAGGCGACGTATAGGGTTAGCGTTACATCTGCTCCGTCATCCCGGACTCGTTCCGGGACCTAATAAAAAAGCTTCGGAGCTAAGGTTTGCCCACTCCCCGTCATCCCGGGCTTGCCCCGGGACCTCGGCTTGCCCCGGGACCTACTCAAACAGGCCGCGATCTAAAAACAACCACCGCTGGATGTTTCCTAGGATCCCGGATATGCGCTGCGCGATTCCGGGACGACGTATAGGGTTAGCGTTACATTTACACCGTCTTCCCGGGCTTGCCCCGGGAACTAATAAAAAGGCCACGATGTAAGAACAACCCCCGCTGGATGTTTCCAAGATCCCGAATATCGCTGGGGCGATTTCGGGACGACGTATAGGGTTAGCGTTACATTTACACCGTCATCCCGGACTCGTTCCGGGACCTAATAAAAAAGCTTCGGAGCTAAGGTTTGCCCCTCACCGTCATCCCGGGCTTGTTCCGGGATCTACTCAAACAGGCCACGATGTAAAAACAACCCCCGCTGGATGTTTCCAAGATCCCGGATAAATGCTTGGGCATTTTCCAGGACGACCCTCTTACCGTCATCCCGGGCTTGCCCCGGGAACTACTCAAACAGGCCGCGATCTAAAAACAACCACCGCTGGATGTTTCCAAGATCCCGAATATCGCTGGGGCGATTTCGGGACGACGGATGGTGGCGTATTACAACCAATCCGTCATCCCGGGCTTGCCCCGGGAACCAATAAAAAGGCCACGATGTAAGAACAACCCCTGCGGTATGATTTTTAGATCCCGGATAAATGCTTGCGCATTTTCCGGGACGACGTATAGGGTTAGCGTTACATTTACACCGTCTTCCCGGACTCGTTCCGGGAACTAA
Source organism: Marisediminitalea sp. (assembly GCF_984433645.1). Classification (NCBI taxonomy): domain Bacteria; kingdom Pseudomonadati; phylum Pseudomonadota; class Gammaproteobacteria; order Alteromonadales; family Alteromonadaceae; genus Marisediminitalea; species Marisediminitalea sp. Next base: position 5,415 of record NZ_CFIDRX010000054.1, on the reverse strand, counting down.
CAAAAAGGCCGAGATTTCAAAACAACCCCGCTGGACGCCACAAAAAGTATTAAACCCAATACCTAATAATGAGCTTTAATAACCAACATGCGCGCAAAAAACGTACACTATAAATATCAACTTTATGGATGTGTTGAATGAACAAGCAAGACGACAGAAACAACAAGCTAACCTACCACGCACCCCAACTTCAGCGTGCAGGTAGCTTGCAAGAATTAACGCAAGGTTTTTCTGGCAGTGTTCCTGATGAACAGGGCGGCCATACCAAGCGGAACCCTTTCCAAGGTTAGTGTGTGCAATAAAGTGTGTGTGTTCTCAACTTTGCCCCGTATTACGGGGCATTTTTTTATCCGGCACTTTACACAAACCCTTAAACCACGCATCCTAGCACTAGTTGTACAGCAGTCAGCGGATTAAGGAATGTCACCGAATACTCAACAGGAACTGGCGTCGCTCAGTAGTACCCCACTTCACGGCGTAACCCTTGCCCTGGACAAGACTACCAACAATACAAACACGCCTTTTACGTTGGATGTGTCGTTCAACCCCGTTACGCCACTGAGCAACCCCAAAACAGCCTGGACGTTAACCGACAAAGGTGAACGCTACGAGTCGAATATTACCTTGAACAGGGAAGATGACTGCTATCAGTTGCATATAGACTGTGAAGGGCAGGGAACGTTTCAACTGCAAGGGAACCAATTAACCATAGACTGGCAGGCGAACGGCACCGGCCCGGCGCATTATCTGCAAACCCTGGGGTTATCGTTATTTCTCGAGCTGCAAGGCCACTTGTGTCTGCACGCCAATACCCTGGTTAAAAACAATCAGGCACAGTTGTTTTTAGCGCCAAGCCGCACTGGTAAGTCTACGTTAACCACGCTGCTAACCACTCTGGGATACACGTTAACAACTGACGATATGGCGGCGCTATACCACACTAACGAACAATACGCAGTGTATCCCAGCTGGCCCAAAGTTCGCTTGTGGCCCGACAGCGCAGCGATGTTAGAAAATCACTTAACTACCCAGCCGGTACAGCAAAAGAAGGTACACGAGCGCTTCGCCAAACAGGAAATCTCCTTTGCGGCGCAAGATACTCATACCGCCACGCCGGTAACCGCCATGTACTACCTAAACCGGGTAGACGAACAGCCCCAATCAGGTAATCCGCTCACCATTACCCGAATTAACCCCAGCGCAGCGCTGATCATACTCATGCAAAATAGTATGTTAGGTGATGCCTATCGCGGATTAGGCATTGAACAGTCACGCATTATGGCGCTGGCTGCATTGTTACAACGCGTTCCTTTTTATCGGGTAACTTACCCAAGCGGGCTCGATCAATTGCCCGACATCGCCAAACATCTGGATGAACGGCTTCAATCTGAGCAAGCAAAGTAATCTGACCAGCGTAAACAGCGGGAAGAATGTTGTTTCCTTTCATCTAAATCAATAAAACGTCGCATTAGCGTAGCAAATCGTCGTAAACAGTAGATCTCTCAAAAAGTTTGCATAGAATGCCCCAGCTTAACTAGAGCCTGGCACTGGTGAACAGTGTTTTCTTTTTCAAGTTCATCGTAATTTTTTCTTTGTGGTTCGGACTCATTATGAACAAACGCCGCTATCAAAAGCTGGTTGCAATATACCTGCTTGCTAGTTTGATATGGATAATCGGCAGTGACTGGTTGCTTGCACAGTTCATTGGCGATTTTAACGATTCTTATGTGTTGTCGGCAGGCAAAGGCGTGGCGTTTGTTACGCTAATGTCGGGCCTGTTGTACGTGTTGTTGATGCGCTTAAACAGCGCAGAAAGACAAGTCGCCAGTGCGGCAACCGACAGCACTGAACAGTTGGTGCTCAATAAAATCCCTACGTTCTTTCAGCACATTCCTATGCTGACTTACGCAGTGAACTGGGACGGTAAAACCCTGCGTACGCTCTGGGTTAGCGACAACCTGTACGATTTACTCGGCTATACCCAAGAAGAAGCACTACAACCCGGTTGGTGGGAAAAGTGTGTGCATCCGGACGACCGCCTCAGAGCGCTGGAAGAAAGTAAAAGCATACTGGCCAATGGGGGCGGCGATCACTATTACCGGGTAAAGCACGCCAAAGGGCACTATGTGTATTTTCATGATGAGCTGCGACGCGTTGAAAGCGTATCGGCTACCTGTTTTGTGGGGATTTGGCGTGATATCAGTACCGAGGAGTCGGCGTTAGAACAAGTGCAGGAGTATTCCACTAAACTGGAAAAAACCATACTCGGTACCATTACCGCCATTTCGCATATGGTGGAGCTACGCGACCCGTACACAGCGGGACATGAATCCAGGGTAGGGGAGCTGGCATCGGCCATTGCTCTTGAAATGGGCTTAGACATGGATACCCAATACGGCTTGCGCATTGCAGGGCTGCTGCACGACATCGGCAAAATCAGTATACCGGCTGAGTATTTAACCAAACCAACCCGGCTCACCGACGCAGAGTTTGAGATCATCAAATCTCACGCGTGTAATGGGTACAACATACTAAAAAATATCGCCTTCCCCTGGCCCGTAGCCGAAGTAGCGTATCAGCACCACGAACGCCTGGACGGCACCGGGTATCCCAGAGGCCTAAAAGGAGATGAAATCTTACTGGAAGCCCGCATCATTACTGTAGCAGACGTTATTGAGTCGATGGCCACAAACCGCCCGTACCGCCACGCGCTGGGCATTAAAAAGGCCTTACAGGAAATAGAACAACACGCCGGCAAGCTCTACGACCCCGAAGTCTGCAACGCCGCCCTCACTTTGTTCCGACAAAAAAACTATCAGCTAGGGGATTAATACAAACCCGTTATCCCGCTCCCCAAACCGTCATCCCGCTCCCCAACCCGTCATCCCGGACTTGTTCCGGGACCTTCCGGGCTTGCCCCGGGACCTAAATAAAAAGGTCACGAAGCCAAACACAACCCCCACTGGTTGCTTTTAAGATCCCGGATATGCGCTGCGCGATTCCGGGACGACGTACAGAAGGAGCACAACTCACACACCGTCATCCCGGACTTGTTCCGGGACCTTCCGGGCTCGCCCCGGGACCTAACAAAAAGGCCACGATGTAAAAACAACCCAAAACAACAAACCCCAAATAAAACTTGGCACCACCTTTGCTCAATATTCCAAAACAATAACTTGCCCTACACAGTAAGCGAATAACAAAAAATAAAAGCGTAACTAAACCGTTTAATATCACTTACTAACCGCGCCAAACAATGCTTTCGTTTGGCATTGAGAGTAATTGAGGTATAGTTACACAATGGTGCAATAGCACCATTTTGGTGATTCACGGAATTGTCACTAACAGACATTACCATTACAATCGCCAGTTAGCGCATTCAAGTAGTATTGGAACTTACCAAGGGATGGTAGTTAATGAACGAAAACGGCGGATTCATTCGCAATAATATTAATCAGTTTGCCTTCGTATACCGACTGATTGATATTTTAATTATCCAGCTGTGTTTAGCTGTTTCTGCATTTGCGTATATCGGCAAGTTCGATGTCAGATACTTTGTGTTAGGGCTTATCTCTAACATGGCGTATCTCTTCTTTGCTGAACTCTTCGTACTGTACCGTTCCTGGCGAAACGGCTCCTTCAAAGAAATGTTGTTTTACACCGTAAGTAGCTGGCTACTCACGCTGTTCCCACTCTTCTTATTTTTATTCTTTACCAAGCAAACCGAGTACTTTTCACGGGTAACTTTGGGCCTGTGGATTATAAGCACCACAACACTGCTTTGCTTATGGCGCGCAATCTTCAGACAGTTCCTTATTTCCATTCGGAAAAAGGGCTATAACACCCGCTCAGTCGGCATTATTGGTTTAACCAAGCGCGGTTTAGACCTGGCAAATGAAATAGTTAACTACCCCGAATCAGGCTATAAGCTTACCGCTGTATTTGATGAACGCGCACCTGAACGGTTAGACGGAAAGTTTCTGCACAAACTCGAGGGCGGTATTGCCGATGGCGTTAGACTAGCCCAGGAAGGCAAAATAGAAATTCTGTTCGTAGCACTCCCGCTCACCAACAAAGAACGTATAGAGAATATTCTAAAAGAATTGGGTGATACCACAGTAGACGTGCACATCGTACCGGATGTATTTACCTTCAACTTACTGCACTCTCGAATGGGGCACGTAGGTGAAGTGCAAACCATCAGCGTATACGACAGCCCAATGCACGGCGGTTACTCAATTATGAAACGCATGGAGGACTTGTTCCTGGCGTTTTCAATTCTTACTGTAATTGCGCTACCTATGCTCATTATCGCTTCAATTATCAAAATTACGTCGCCTGGCCCGGTATTGTTTAAGCAAGACCGCTATGGCATGGACGGTAAGAAAATCAAAGTATGGAAGTTCCGTTCTATGCGCGTTATGGATAACGGCGAAGTAGTTAAACAAGCCACGAAAAATGACCCACGCGTTACCAGGTTCGGTGCATTTTTACGTAGAACCAGCCTGGACGAACTCCCCCAGTTCTTTAACGTAATACAAGGCACTATGTCAGTAGTCGGGCCAAGGCCGCACGCTGTAAGCCACAACGAAGAGTACAGAAAGAAAGTGGCCTACTACATGTTACGCCACAAAATGAAACCTGGCATAACCGGCTGGGCGCAAGTAAACGGATGGCGTGGTGAAACAGATACCGTCGAAAAAATGGAAATGCGTATTAAATACGATTTGGAGTATATCCGGAATTGGAGTCTTTGGATGGACTTCAAAATTGTGATTTTTACGATATTTAGAGGATTTGTGGGGAAGAATGTCTACTAAACACATATTACCAAACTTATTTTTAGCAGGTGCTCCTAAGTGCGGTACCACTTCAGTCTATGACTGGCTAGTCAATCATCCGGATATAAGTGGCGGCGTTGATAAAGAGTTATTTTACTTAGTAGATGAAGCCGACTGGAAGTTCAATAAGAAGTCGAACTGGCAAGATCACCGAGAAGAAGGCTACGCGAAGTTATTTAAGCAAGAAAATAAGTATATCGTTGATGGTACGACACTCACTATTTACCAAGATAGCGCGTTAGAGTATGCACAGGCACATCCTTGTAAAGCATTATTTTTTATAAGAGAGCCATCACAAAGGATTTATTCAACATTTAAATACTTTAGAGACACAAGAACTGTACTACCTGCAGATTTAAGCTTTGATGAATTTATATCCGAGGTTGAAAACGGCAATAGCTTTGGTGGCAACAATCAGCTGTCAGCTGTTATCGAACAGTCCAGATATCATATGTTTATAAACAATTGGGTAGAAATACTCGGTGCAGACAACGTCCGTGTTTATGACTTTAGCGCTCTAAAAAAAGATAAAAAAGCTTTGATGCATGACATTTGTGAATGGCTTGGTATTGAC
>NZ_CFIDRX010000053.1:0-24410 GCF_984433645.1 Marisediminitalea sp. | reverse complement strand
AATCAAAGCGTTCGCGAAGGGCGGTAAGCAACCCCTTCTCACCGTCAAAACACTGCGAAGTGTGGAAGCCCTTTTCGGTGAGCAAACGGGAAACCTGATTACTGAGTGTTACGTCATCTTCGATTATGAGTATGCGGGTATTATTCATAGGAGTTCCATCACCGAATTTTTATTGATGATAATAATTGTTATTTGCGTTTGCAATGATCGTCGAGGCAAATGGGCAAGAGATTTCAGGAATATTTCAGGTTTTTGAGAGGATTTTCATGCCGGGCTTTTTTACTTTTGCACTGTCATTTTTAGTAGTGAGTGACTGTGAACCTTAACAAAATCAAAGTAAGGAAAGACCATGAAAGGTAAATTTAACGCAATGCTCGTCATCATCTTTGGGCTGTGTTTTTGTGCATCGGCTCAGGCGGCAGATAAAGTCAGGGAAAATGTAGATTACGTGTACGTCAGCGCTTATTCAGTGAAGTCGGGGCATTACGAAGAAGTGAAAGACATCATTCTGAATAACCTGATACCTGCATATAAAGCTGCAAAGCTTCCCGTGCCCACCGTTTATTTCATGTTGACAGGTGGCGTCCAGCTTACGATTATTTTTCCTAACCCACGTGGGCCGATTACGCTGTCGTTTGAAGAGACTATGGAGCAACAGGCTTTTCGGTCAGCTTTGGTCGACATTGTTGGTAGCAAAGACGACGCAATGAAAATGCTAAAACGGATCTCAGAGCTGGTAACCGATGTTGAATATAACCTGGCTTTCAAACACAAATAAAGGTATTTGCAGGTCGCGAAAACCGGCAGAGTTCTCTGTCGGTTTCTGTTTTGTGAATAACTAAATATGACAACCAGGCCAATCATTTTTGTATTTAGCCCATTGATTGCATATTATTTTGCCTAAAAAATAAACGTCAATCGAATAAATGGACGATTCAAAACAGGCTTTGCAGCTCGGTAGTCTCTCAATTTGCCCGCTTTCCAATACCGTATCGAGCCGCGATAAAACAGTAAAAGTTACGCCAAAGGTCATGTCTGTACTTGTATCATTAATTGATGCACAGGGAGAGGTACTAACCAGAGAGTACTTATTAGACAAACTATGGCCCAACCGAGTCGGCGCAGATGAAAGTCTGACAAGAGCGATATCTGACGTACGAAAGTGTCTGAAATCGTTAAGTTCTGATGCGGCTGAAGCCGTAGTGACTATTCCCAAGTGTGGTTATCAAATTGACTCTACTCGTTTGGAAGCCGCTTTCCCGACTGACAAGCCTGTTGCTCCAAACCATAGAAATCGACACTTCGCAATACTGTCATTGTTGGCGGGTGTTGTTCTGATAGCGCTTGTAGCGTTATTTTTTATGGCAGATAAGCCTCAACCTCGGCCGTCAATTGCAGTGCTGCCTTTCGTGGATATAAGCCCGGCGCCTGACAGTCAGTTTCTTGGTGCAGGCATAGCTGAAGATGTCCTTAATAACCTGACTCGTATTGAAGAGATTCTGGTTGTGTCACGGACATCGTCGTTTGCTTTCAACACCGAGCAGAACGCCACGCAGGATATCGCTGAAAAACTCAATGTAGATTATGTGTTGGAAGGGACAATCAGGCGAGATCATTCTCGCGTTAGAGTGTCCGCCAAGCTCATTGATACCAGTAATGGACGCAGTGTCTGGGCTAATAGGTTTGAGCGGGAATATCAGGATTTGTTTGCCTTACAGGATGATCTGTCTGAGGCAATTACCCATGCTCTGAAAATCAACCTGCTGAGCTCGGATCGAGGGAAAAGGGTGGGGATGACTTCATATCCCAGAGCTTACGAATTATTTCTTGATGGACGGGCCCTGACTTATCAACGCAATTCGAGTTCGCTTCAACAAGCCGAAGCATTGCTTAGTCAGGCTACGCTGCTCGACCCGGAATTTCACATGGCCAATGCACAACGCTTCATTGTGTTTGAACTGGCAAAGACATATGGTGGTTTTTCTGCAAAGCGCATAAATGAGCAGCAGGCGCATTTATATTTTGAACTGCAAGCTGCGCCGGACTTTCCTTTGAAGAAGCTGGTGAACGCCCAATATGCAAGGGATAACGATCAACCAGAGCTGTCTAAGCAGCAGATCCGCGAAGCCTATATTGAAGCGCCCCATGACCCTTATATTCAAAACTTTGCGATTAATTACCTACTGCCTGACAGGTCGATTTCTGACTATTTGCATGAACGCATTGCGTTGCTCAGGCGTAACCCTCTGGATACGGTCAACATGCTTAATCTGGCTGAAACCGCGTATATGGCTGGCGAGAAGACACTTAGTCTGGACACGCTCAATCAAATTACCCGTGTCGAACCTGAGGGACTGATGAATTTGATTGGCACCGTTACAAAACACTACAGTTTCAACCACGATCCCCACAAAGCGCTGGAGGCGGCATTGCAATATCAAGGACCACCCAGTGTCATTGCAGAAGATTTTATTGTGAAGCTATTGCTGGTTACTGGCCGGGTTGAAGACGCACTGGCGCATCTTCAGCAACACGTGGCGGAACGAACTGCTCCTTCTCCTCAAATGAAAAACCAGCTGATGTTTCTGTATCATAAAAAGCGGCAAGGTGTTTTGTCACCGCGTGTATTGTCATTACTCGCTGAGTTGCCTTTGTCGCGAAATGTGGTGGCCGAAATAAATATGATGCTGGATATACAATATGGTGACGCATCGTCTTTTGAGCAGTTCTATGGAGTGAATGGTGAAGTCGATGTGTTCCGGTTTAAGCAACTGATGAGCATACCCAACGATACCGTATTGATGTATGCCGCCATAAAAAAACGACAGGGGTATTCTGAGTACGCCCGTTCATTGGCGGATTATCCGGCTATCGAAGAACTTAAATGTAACGACAAGGCATTACGGTACCCGAACATCATGTGTGTGCTGGTAAGTTACTTACGTGAATCGGGCGATGAAACTGAGGCTTTCAGAGAGTTTCAGCGTTCTTTAAAAGTGTTACATGTACGGCATATCGGTATGGAGATGTTTATACGGACTTCACCGATTTACTACGGCGTAAATCAGCACCCTCAATTCAATACCGTCGCAACAGATTTTCTGAATAATACCTTCGAGCAATGGGGCGGCGGAGTTGCAACGGTACGAAAAGACGATTTAGCGTTGTAACAGTTATGAATCAAAACTGTTATGCTGTTGGTCTTCTCTCACATGACGAAACACGATGGCCAAATACGAGCAGCTTGCCGAACAACTGGCAACACAGATCAAGCAGGGTGTCTGGCAACCTGGTGAGAAGCTGCCGTCTCTGAGAAAGCAATCGGCCATGACCGGGTTTAGCCTGATGACTGTGCTCCATGCCTATCAGTTGCTGGAAAGCCAAGGCATGCTTTGCGCGCGTGAACGTTCAGGCTATCGGGTTGCTGATGCTATTGAGACTACCGGCAATACCGGGGTAATGCAGTCTGCCGAATCTGTCAGTGTGAATGATTTCGTGTTTGATGTGCTGCAGGCGTCCCGCGATCCGCATATGTTCAGTCTGGGTTTCGCCTACCCGGATCCATCCCTTTACCCCCGACAACATCTGACCAAGTCGCTTTCTGCGGCAGCCAGGCAAACTACGGTAACCAGTGCGCTGGATAACCTTCCTCCGGGTAATCAGGCATTGCGTCAGCTGATTGCACAGCGTTATGCGGCGCGAGGGGTAAATATTTCTCCAGAGGAAATCGTCATCACCGCGGGCGCGCTGGAAGCGTTAAGCCTGAGCTTACAGGTGGTAACCCAACCCGGCGATTGGGTGCTCATTGAGTCGCCTGCTTTTTATGGCGCAATGCAGGCCTTGGAGCGGCTGGGGTTGCGTGCTATTACTGTAGAAGTTTCGCCAGACAGGCGTCTAAATCTGGCTGCTGTAGAGCGCGCACTGCAAAGTAAGCCGGTAAAGGCCTGTTGGTTAATGTCGGCATTTCAAAACCCGGTAGGGGTAAGCCTGTCCACAGAAGACAAGCAGGCTTTGGCAGAGCTATTTGACAAATACCAGGTAGCATTGGTGGAAGACGATGTATACGCGGAATTGTATGCAGGAAAGCAACCTCTGCTGCCGCTTAAGCACTACTGCCAACATGGCAATAGTTTGTTGTGTTCGTCGTTTTCAAAGTCGTTGGTAGCCGGATTTCGAATCGGCTGGATCGCAGCAGGTCAACATGCCAAAGCCATTCAAAAACAGCAATTGCTAAGCACTATCTCGACCAGCGTGCCCGTGCAACTTGCTTTGGTGGATTATTTAGAAACTAAAAACTACGAAAAGCACCTGCACCAGTTGCGTCGAACACTCGCGCGCCGTAAATGCGATATGTTTGAGTATTTGAAAACACACTGGTCATCATTTGCCACGGTGCATCATGTGCCTGGAGGCTATTTCCTGTGGGTCGAATTTGCACCGCAGGTAGATACGCTGGCTATTTATCATCTGGCCTTGAAACTGCGAATAACCCTGGCACCCGGAAAATTGTTTTCACTAAACGGCGAATACAGCCACTGTTTACGCGTAAATGCCTCTTTTGAACTTACGCCTGCCAGGCGACAGCTTCTGGAAAAACTCACCACTCGGATTCAATTATATTTAGCACAGTTTTGAGTTGAATCTGTTCTAGTTTTTCTTATTGCATCTGTACCTTTTCGCGTAGAGCCAAACGCTTAAAATCCGCTCGTCAATCATTGAAAGGGTGGGATAGCAAGTGAGCGTTAATCTTCCGGATGAAAGTGCGATTATTTTTAAAGTGCCGGTTGCACAAGACAAAATCTACATTCGGGAGCAGCAGGGCTACTATCAGCGCCTGCGTCGAACACTGAATATCCTGTTAGTCGCACTCTTTATAGGTTTACCGTGGATTTCCTGGCAGGGAGAGCAAGCGATTCTGTTCGATGTTGGGGCTCAAACCCTGCGCTTTTTTGCCTGGGTACTGTACCCACAGGATCTAATGGTGTTTGTTCTCCTGTTTTCCCTCGCGGCGTTTGTGTTGTTTTATGTGACCAAAAAATACGGCAGAGTATGGTGTGGATTCAGTTGCCCGCAAACCGTATGGACACTGCTATTTAATTGGGTTGAGCGGCGTATTGAGGGAACCCATCATCAAAGCCGCGCACTCGATAATCAGCCTTGGAGCTGGAAAAAAGCGGGCCTCAAAAGTGCTAAGCATCTTGCCTGGGCAGTGATTGCAGGCTTAACCGCAATGGTGTTCATGTCGTACTTTTATCCAGCTAAAGCGCTTTATTCAGATGTACTTACCTGGTCTGCCTCTGCGCTAATAAGCGGCTGGGTTGTGTTTTTTGCGGCTTGCACATACATAAACGCAGGGTGGATCAGAGAGAAGATGTGCTTGCACATGTGTCCGTATTCCCGCTTTCAGTCAGTTATGTTTGATGCACAAACGAAACTGGTGACCTATGACGTCGCGCGGGGAGAGCACCGTGGACCAAGAAAGCGCATAGCCAAACCCAGAGAGTTAGGTGACTGTGTTGATTGTAATTTATGCGTGCAGGTCTGTCCGGTGGGTATCGATATTCGCAACGGCTTACAGTATGAATGTATAAATTGCGGGTTGTGTGTGGATGCCTGTAATCAGGTGATGGACAAATTTCAGTATGCCCGTAATCTCATTAGCTTTGCTGCGCTGAAACCAGGCAGAACAGTAAATGCGGCGCTAATCCTTTACGGTGTCGCCATTATGGCAATGGTTGTTGGCATGGTGGTATGGGCAACGAACAGAGTTGATTTTGAAGTGAATGTTGCTCGAGATCGTCAGCAACTCTACCGGGAACATTATTCTGGCTTAATTGAAAATACGTTTCGTATAAGTGTGTTGAATAAGTCAAATCAGGTGGCTGATTACCGAGTTGACGTCTCAGGGATACAGATTGACCAGCAATCGCAAACCGCAATAGAAGCCGTGGAACCCGGGGAAAAACGCGAAACGGTAATCACCTTGTCAGGTAAAAATACGGGCACGAACGACCGGCAGCATTTTTACCTAACAACAACCAATACCCAATCAGGTCAGACGGTGGAGCGTGAAGTGGTGTTCATTTATCCCGCAGCGGAAAAATAAGTAAATAAATTAGAGGCTTATTTTTTGTATGAGCCAATTAGACAAAAAATGTAGCTATACGGTTTTTTAGTGAAATAAATGCCAGAAAAATTGCAAAAAAAGAATTCTGTGCAACACTTTCACTATTCTAATCGTGCCTGCAGCTAAGGGTCGACACTATGACTGATTTCAGTCAATACAAAGTCCGGGTGAAGTTTTCCTTCCCAATTATTGTTATCTCCACCTTGTTTCTGGTGGTGGCGGTTATCAGTTGGATCGCGTTATCCAGCCTTACCTCAGAGGCAAGAAACATTTCCACGCGTTATATGAACTCAGTGAGTTTAACGCTCAACGCTGATCGCGATTTGTATCAGGCTTACACAGCTCTACAAGACATGATCGTTACTGCGAGCCAGGGATCGTTAGATATTAGCGCCCAGATCGACGACTTTGAAGAGAATGCGAAGCAAGCGCTCGACCGCATGAATCAGGCAAAGCCTGTGATTGAAAATGACCCGGCTGTATCAAGGCAGATTTCCTCTTTTAAAGCAGATTTTGATACCTGGTACGCGCACTCCAAACAGTTAATCGCACTTGTGCAGGCCAATGATATTGGTCAGGCGGTTGCCTTGCGTGACACTGAGGTGGCCGGGAGTTTCGACCAATTACGCAGTCACTACGATACGCTGGGCGAGGCGGTGAAAAACAAAGCGGATGCGCTGACGTCCAATATGAGCAGTGATGCCACCTTGTATCAGACTATTTTAGTGTTTGCCGCTGTTATTACAGCGCTAACCTGCGTCGTTTCTATTGTGTACGGCCCTCGTCTGATAACCGACCGACTGGATAAACTGATTCTGGTGATGCGTGACATCAGCCAAGGCGATGGAGACTTGCGAAGTCGCCTGGATGAAAAAGGCAAGGACGAGCTGTCCGACATTGCCCGGGCGTTTAATGTGTTTATGCAAAACCTGCAGCAGCTTATCCAGCTTGTACAAGAAGACTCAACCAGCCTGAACGATGCCGCTGCAATACTGAAGCAGTCGTCTTCAACCGTCACCAATGTGTTTCACCAGCAAAATGAAAATCTGAACCAAATTGCAACGGCAGTGAATCAGTTAAGCCACGCCGTGAATGACAATGCAGGTAACAGCCAGCAAGCGTCTGAGAATATGAAAGTGGCCTCTGAAGTGAGCACTTCATCTAAATTAGTGGTGAGCGACTCGGTGAAAAACGTTACCAATTTGTCTGACTCTATCACTAATGCAAAAGGGGTTATTAGCAGCCTGGCGAAAGAGTCGCAGAATATCATTGCAGTTCTGGATGTTATTCGCGGTATCGCAGAACAAACCAACCTGTTGGCGCTAAATGCTGCCATTGAAGCGGCTCGGGCTGGTGAGCAGGGCCGCGGCTTTGCAGTGGTTGCCGATGAGGTTCGAACTCTGGCCAGCAGAACGCAGCAATCCACGGAAAACATTAATGAAATGCTGGGTCGATTAGAACACAGTGTGAATGATGCAGTTAATGCTATCGAACGGGGTTCCAATGAAGTAGAATCCGTCGTCGCCGTATCAAGCCAGTTAGTCTCGGCATTTGACCAGGTGAGCCAGGCGGTTGATCAGGCTAATGAAGTCATTTATCAAATCGCGACAGCATCTGACGAACAACGTCAGGTCGTGGGCGAAATCAACGCTAACGTCTCTTCATTGCATTCGTTAGGCCAACAGAATCTATCAACAGTAGAAAGCAGCGGAAAAATCTCAGACAGTGTGAACGACACCGTTCAGCGCCTTAACCAGAAGATTGGCCGGTTTAAGACCTGATATAGGCCTCGCGCTTTTACTTTGAACGCACACAATTCTCCAGGGGACTTTTTATGAATTACATTAACCCATTTCGCGGCCGGGTTACCGGGTGCAGTGCACGTCGTAACGGCGTAAAACGCCTGGCGGGTATTGCGCTGGCATCGTTAATACTGGGAGGGACCGCTCAGGTAAGCGCGGCAGAGAGCCCCAAATACGAGTGGTCCGGTGAATGGAACCTGCGCTTCGAAAACCTGGTTAACCCCTTATTTCCCACAACCTCTTCGGCCGTGCACCAGCACAACCAGCGTTTGTCGTCCAAGTTCGAGCTAAAAGGCAGTGTTACCTGGTCGAATATTCAATTGGTGGGCGCGTTTGCTGACTCTCGGGTTTACCTCGATAACGATGATCCGACTTTAGGTCGCTCACAGGTAAACACCTTTGAGCCTGTGCAATTTCAGATTGGCTGGCTCGGCGATACCAAAGGTAACACCGACGGGCTGTATATGAAAAAGATCAGCGTAGGCCGGTTTGTACTGGATCACGGTAGTCGCCGTCTGTTGGGCAGTGGCTATTTCCGAAACGCGCTGAATTCATTCGACGGTATCGTCACCGACTGGCATTGGAGTGATTGGTCGGTAAGAGGTTTCTATCTGTTCCCGGTCTCTAGATTACCTTCTGACGCCGCCAGTGTTGACAACAACGAGCGAGCATTTGATAAGTCGGATACAGAGCGCCGTTTTTACGGTGTTTACGCCGAATCTGACGACAAAATGTGGCGTGTGCAAACCTATTGGTTTAACGAAGATGATGGCCCGGGCCTGAACACGCGCAACCGCGATTTATTTACCGTAAGTACGCAGTACACCAGCCCGAAAGGGAGTGAATGGCTTACCGATGTGGAAGTGGCGTTGCAAACGGGTACTCAACGCCAAACGACGGCCAGCGATGACGTAAACGACCTGGACCATTTTGCCTGGTTGCTGCATGCGTCCGTGGGCAAAATGATTGATAGCAAAACGTCGTTAAGTGCGGTTGTTGATCTTATTAGCGGTGATAACGACAGCAGCGATAACAAGAGTTCAGCATTTGACGGGTTATACGGTGTAAGACGATTTGATTTTGGACCAACGGAAGTTTATCGCTCATTTGCTCGACGAAACCTGGTGGGCATTGGCGCTAAAGTAGTAAGCAAATTTACCAGCAAAGACAATTTGCTGCTGCACTATCGCGCTTACTGGTATCAGAAAACACCTAACGGCAGTGACAGTTTCCTGGGTAACCAGCTTGAAATGCGCTGGCGTCACCAGATTACCAAACCTCTGCGTCTTGAGTTTGGCAGCGCCTACATGTTTAAAGGTAAAGCGTTGGAGCAAGGCGATTATCCGGGCGACACTGCCTACGTGTACTCAGGTTTCCGCTATCGTTTCTAAACGCCGGATGCCAAATCCATTGCGCCGGGCAAGTGCTGCCCAGAGCAATGAGAACACCGGGCCGCCCAGGCAAAACAAGGCCCAGGGTAAATACTCTATGGTTGCCACACCCAGTGTGGTAGCCATAAACAGCCCTGACACCGTCCAGGGCAATACCGGATCCATCAAGGTCACAGAGTCTTCAATGCTGCGTGACAAATTCACATTAGCCAGATTGCGTTCCGTGTAGGCTCGCTGATAAAGGTTACCTACAATCAGGCTGGTTACGCCGCCATGACTGGTAAGCGAAAGCAACGTGATGCCACTAATCATGGTACTTGCAATCAAGCTAAAGGTGCCCTTAACGGCTTTTAACATACCCTGAATAATCACATTTAATGCTCCCGTTGCCTGCATCGCGCCGGCCAGCAAAAATGCTGCGATAATAACAACCAGTGTTCCCACCATGGAATAAAGCCCGCCGCGTACTACCAGTTTTACAAACGCAGAGTTCGTTGCTGCGTCGTGCTGTAACTGGCCCGGCAACATGTCCAGAGAGAACCCATGCAAATACGCATTGACGCAATTTGCCAGTGAGAAGGGTTGTATGCTGACAGCAAGAGTTAGCGCCAGTAGAGTAGATAGCGTAATGCCCACTACCGGCGGCCATTTTTTAACGATGGCGGTGATAATTAACAAAGGGGGAAGTAGTTGCCACCATGCCGGTGAGAACGCCTGTTCAATTAAGTGACGCATTGCTTCCGTAGACTGCTGCGCACTGTTTGTGGCACTGCTGGATTCTGCAGGAATGAGCGTAAATATTACCAGCGCAATAACAAACGATGGCAGCGCGGTGTATACCATATGCCGAATATGCGCATAGAGATCGGCCCGTGCAGCAATGGCACTGATATTCGTTGAGTCAGAAAGGGGTGACATCTTATCGCCAAAACAGGCACCTGAAATCACCGCCCCAGCGGTTACCGGTAACGAGGCATCCATCACGCTCGCCAGTCCCATCAGGGCAACGCCAATAGTACCTGCAGATGCCCATGAAGAGCCGGTAAACAGGCTCATTACCGACGCGGCCAAAAATGCCGAGACATAGAGAAACTGCGGGTCGATTAGGGCAATGCCTAACCAGACAAACATGGGGATTGTGCCACTTAACATCCAACTGCCAATTAATCCGCCGATGGAAAGTAATATCAGTACGACAGGGAAAACATCGCCAAACTTTTCCACGGCCGCTGCTTCCATAGCCTGCCAATTCACACTTCGCGCATAGCCAATTAAACCCGCGACAATAGCCGCCAGTAATATAGCCACAACCACAAGTGTGCCGCCGAGTTCGGTAAATAGCGCGCCGCCTAAAAATACGCCCAGTAGCGTGATCAGCGGCAGAACGGCCAGAGCAAAAGGCATGTCAGAATGGCTACTTCGCATGATTAAGTGCCTGTGATAAATCTTTGATCAGTGTGCCTGCTGACTCCAGCCCAACAGACAAACGGATAAGGCCTTGTGGCAGTCCAGCGTGCTTCAGCGCTTCTGCGTTATCAGGCCGCTGTGGAGAAATCGCCAGACTTTCAAATCCGCCCCAGCTCACACCCATGCGGAAGTGCTTTAGGGCATTGAGTACGGCTGCAACGGTTGCATAGTCGTTCTTCTTCAGGCTAAAACTGAATAAACCGGTATAGCCCTGTAGTTGTTCTTCTGGCACGGAGGCATCTTGCTGAAGGGCCGGATGAAACACCGTTTCTACCGTATTTTGTTCTTGTAGGAACTGCGCTACAGCCAGGCCATTGGCTTCGTGTTGAGCCAGTCTTACTGGTAGTGTTCGCAGTCCGCGTTCAATTAAATACGCATCCATGGGGCCGATGGCAGCGCCATTTAGCAAAAACGTTTTAAAGAAAATATCCTTAAGCAGCGCTTCACGGGTAATGAGGGCGCCTGCCACTACATCGCTGTGGCCGCCAATGTATTTGGTGAGTGAATGCGCCACAATATCCACCCCCATCGTGATGGGCTTTTGAAGCAGCGGTGTGGCCCATGTGTTATCGATGCCGGTCAGAATGCCTCTTGCTTGTGCAATGGCAACAAGTGCTCTGATATCCAACTGCGTAAACGTCATGGTACCAGGACTTTCAAACCATATGAGTTTGGTGTTGGGTTGAATGGCCTGTTCAGCCTCGGCTAAATTCCCCGACGTGATAGAGGTAAATGTCACCCCGAAGCGCGCCAGTTGCGTAGCAAGCTGTATGGTAGGGCCGTAGACCTGATTCACAAACAGGATATGATCACCCTGACTGACCACCGCACTGATTGCAGCGCTAATGGCACCCATGCCTGAGGCAAAAAACTTACAGGCTTCACCTTGTTCCAGTGCTGCCAGCTTTTGTTCCACGCTGGTCATCGAGGGATTTCGTCCCCGGCTGTACACTGGTGTAGTGAACTCGTTGGCTAATCCATGGGATAAGTCTTCAAAGCGGTCAAAGGAAAACAGTGAAGTTTGGTGAATTGGCGTGGAAATGGGCTGGCTGGCTGAAGCAGCCTGGGCGGTTTCGTCTTTCAGATGGCCGCAGCAAATATCTAAATCCTGGGGGGATAATTTCATGGTCTGTCGTCGTGTTGTGTATTTTGTTTATTTTTTATCACCTTAGCGCGAACACCGAGAGAATGGCAATGCTGAAAAATAGAATGGGCTAAATCGAGTAAAAAAGCCGATGAAACTGTGAAGTAACATCGGCTTTTGCGCTAATCCGCATGATGATTAGCCAGGTCTGCTGACCTGTGTACTCGTTGAGTGTTGCTTTTATTTTTGCGACGCGATCCAGTCGTCTACCATGCGCTCCAGAATATTCAGTGGTACTGCGCCATTGCCAAGAATAACGTCGTGGAAGGCGCGGATATCAAATTTGTCGCCCAGTGCGTCTTCGGCTTTGGCGCGTAGTTCAAGAATTTTCAGCATACCGATTTTGTAAGACGTTGCCTGACCCGGCCAGACAAAATAACGGCGAACTTCAGCCAGAATTTGCCCTTCAGACACCGGCGAGTTATCGCGGAAATACTGAATAGCTTGTTCTTCGGTCCAGCCCTTTGAGTGAATGCCCGTGTCGACCACCAGACGAATTGCACGCCACATTTCTGACACCAGACGGCCAAATTCAGAGGTAAGGTTCTGATAGCCACCCATCTCTTTTGCTACCGTTTCGGCATAGCGCGCCCAGCCTTCTACGTAGCTATTAAAGAACGAAGTGGTGCGGAATTTGGGTACGCCTTCCAGTTCCTGAGCAATGGATATTTGCATATGGTGACCAGGATTGCCCTCGTGATACGCAATGGCTTCCATTTCGTTCTTGGGCATCGATGTCATGTCCAGCAAGTGTGCATAATAGGTGCCTGGTGTGCTGCCATCGGGCGAGCCCGGGAAGTAATGCTGCGGCGCACCGGCTTGTTCGCGATAAGGCTCAACGCGTTTCACTACCAAATCTGCTTTTGGCAAAATGCCGAAGAACTCTGGTAATTTTGCTTTGATGTTGTCTAAGTAAACCGTGGTGTCGTCGATATAACCCTGGCGACCCTCGTCAGTATTCGGATAGTAAAAACGTTCGTCAGTGACGTCAGACTTAATATAAGAGAAGAACTCATTCAGCGTGCCGTCGAAGCCGACTTCGTTTTTCACTTTTTCCATTTCTGCCAGCAAGCGGTCCACTTCGCTCAGACCAATATTGTGGATCTCATCAGCCGTCAAATCAGTGGTCGTACGCATAAACAACATGGCATTGTAATAGGCGTCGCCATCTGGCAGCGATGACGCACCCTTTGCATCGCGTGGGATGTTAAGTAAGTCGCTTTTAAACCAGGTTACTAATTTTCCATAAGCAGGCAATACGTTGTCTAACAGCGCTTGTTTTGCCTGCTCGATATAAGCGGTAGCCTGTTCTTCGTCAATCTCGCCACTTTCTTGCAGCGCTGCAATTTTCTTCTTTGCGTCAGCGAATAAGGCAGAATCAGTGTCGCTCTTTTCATCAAATGGCTGCCCTGAAATGACTTTCTCACTTTGGCTGATAACCCCTTCATAAGCAAAGTAGGGCGCTTTTACCCCTTCGTCAGCATTGATTGCTGCCTGGGTGGTAAGCTGCTCAACGGCTCTGGCGACGCCTTTCAGGCGAGAGATGTAGGCGTCCATATCACTGCTTTCTTCCACTTTGTGGTAGTTGATCAGCATGGTAGGCAACATGGATTGTGCGCCGTTCATCTGCGTCAGTACGTAACCGCGGCGGCTGAATGGCTGCATCACTTTGGCTACTTCGTACTGATACATCCACAGATCGTAAGAAATCTTAGCTGACTCATCCAGCTTGTCATAATCGAAGTTGTTTTTTAGCTCTTCAACGGTGGCAGCACGCCATGCAAGGCGTTTTTCCTGAGCTTGCTCAGACATGTCGTCGATTTGGTCGTATAAGTCCTTGCGACCCAGGCGAGTCATCATGAGCGGCGAAAACTGCAGTTGCTCTTCGTATTTTGCATCAAACCAGGCGTTGAGGCGTTCAGACTCACTTTGCTGCGGGTGCTCGATAGCAGTTCTGGCGGTTGTTTCCGCATTGGGCGTGGGGGCCTCCGAACAAGCTGACAGCGCAAGGGCCAGCGTGCTTAAAATAAAGAGTCGTTTCATTGTTATAGTTCCCTGGATAAATGCTTTTTATTTTTGCAGCAGTAAACCGCGAGGCGCATTTTGAATCAAATTTTAAATGTTACCTGTTGTGTCTTGAGACAGAGACGCAGTGAACGACTGGATTCGCGCTAGCCCCTCGTGCAGGTTTTGTTCAGACGTGGCATAAGACAGCCGAACGTAACGATCTGCATCTTTATCGCCAAAGTCATTACCCGGTGTGAGCGCAACACCGGTGTCGCTGAGCAATTGTTCACAAAACGCCATTGACGACAACCCCGTACTGGCAACATCTATATAAACGTAGAAGGCGCCGGAAGGCGCTACGGGCACGGTCAATCCGGCTTTTTTAAGCCCGTTAAGAACGATGTTGCGGCGGGTGAGTAATGAGAGTCGCCTTTCTTCACACAGCGCCAGCGTATCAGGCGTAAAGCAGGCGAGCGCGGCAAGTTGCGCAGGTGTAGACGGGCAGATATACAGGTTTTGTGCTAGCCGTTCGATCACCGGTACCATGTCATCCGGCACAATCATCCAACCCAGTCGCCAGCCAGTCATGCCGAAAAATTTTGAGAAACTATTGATAACAATAGCGCCATCATCTACAGCAAGAACGCTGCGTGCCGGCCCCGGCGTGTGGTCACTCAAATCCAGATAGATTTCGTCGATTATGCGCCAGGCCTGCTGTTCCCTTGCAAAAGCACACATCTTGTCCAGCTCATCCAGTGTTACGGCCGTGCCGGTCGGATTGGAAGGTGTGGCGATCATGAGGGCCTTGGTGTTGGCGTTCCAATGCGTCGATACCAGTTCATTGTTTAACTGAAACTGGCTGCTTGCGTCAGTGGCTACCAGATTAACCTTGCCGCCGAAGGTTTTTACAAACTGACGGTTACAGGGGTAAGACGGGTCGCCCATTAACACTTCATCACCGGGGTTGACCAGGGCCGCACAGGTCAGTAACAAAGCGGCAGAAGCGCCTGCCGTAACAATAACCCGGTTTGGGTTGATGCTGATATTGTGCTGAGTTTGATAAAAGCCGGCTATGGCCTCGCGAAGTCGCATGTCGCCCAACGCGCCTGTGTAAGGTAGTTGGTTTTCAGCAACAGCTTGTTGCATAGCTTGCTGAACCGCAGGCGGCGCCCCAAAGTCGGGTTCACCAATGTTCAGTCGAATAACGTTGTGGCCTTGATTTTCTAATGCGGTGGCCTTTTCTCCAAAGGCCATAGCGAAAAACGGGGCGATGGCATTCGCCCTGTCGGAATATTGCATGTTGAACTACTCAAAAATGGGGGGTTACTGTAACCAGCCTGCTTTCACGCCGCGCTGGCTCACTACCACCAGAAGAATGGATATGATCACTACCACAGCAGGCAGGATCACAACACTTGGCCCAAGCAGGGCTATCGAATCGATAATAACAAACTTATAAAATTGCTGTACCAGTACACCGGCCAGCGAAACAACCAGTAACGGAAACGCCAGCTTTTTGCCAAGCGCCAGCATCAAGCTGCCTAACAAGCCTCCGAATACGGCCAGTGCATAAGCCACCATCGACCAGGTTGGGATGTTTTTATAGGCTTCCTGCTGGGCTTCGGGTAATTGAGCAATCATTTCCGGAGTCATAAGTAACTGGCTAACGAATGCCAGTACACCCATTGCATTCCATACCACCATTACCCAGGCAAATATCTTGGTACCTTTCGTCATTGTTGTCATTGTTATCGGTCCTCAGAAGGTGTTGTGTTCGATATCCACTATACGAGCAAACGGCGTGGGTTCGCAAAGCATTCTTGTTAATTTTGAATGCACCAAAGGTCAACAAACCCGAGACGGGTGAAGTTTGGTTTGTGTTGGTGCATTGGCTGAATTTTGCTCACCAACCCTGTGCGAAGTGGAAAATCTCATTGAAAACAGAATGTAAACTTTTTGTATTTTATAGAAAGTATACGATATTAAATTTGCAGGCTGCCGTCGTGAATAGTTTATTCGTCCCAAATTTCGGGGTGCTGTAAATGGTTGGTACGGACCTTGACTCTTGTTTGTCATCACCGCCCATGGAAGTCGCGGGATACAACAAAAAGGGTTCTCCCCGGAATTAGACTGAGACCTGAATAAATTATGATGAAGCAAGTAAAAAACAAATCGTTTTCCTTAACTGTATTGGCTGGCGTAATAGGCCAACTGTTATTTTCTGCGCAGGCAAATGCGCAAGCCGCCGATACTGAAGCCTCTGCTACTGAAGAAAAAATCGTGGTAGTGGGGCGACGCGTGTCGCAAACCGATATTGCTATTGGTACTGATGAAGCGACCAATACCATTGCTGTTACCCGGGAAGAGTTGCTGTCTGCGCCTTCCGGTATCTCCGGCCTTAAAATGCTGGAAAGTCTCCCTGGCTTTAACGTACAAACGGATGGTGCGTTGGGGCTTTATGAATTTGGTAACTCCGTACAGGTACGTGCTTTTCAGTTAAGCCAAATGGGCTTTGTGCTGGATGGTATCCCGATGGGCCGTTCCGATGCGTTTGGTGGTAGCCCTATTTTCCGCTACGTAGACAATGAAAACCTGGGCTCTGTTGTTGCGTCTCCCGGTGCGGGCGATGTTTCGGCTTCCAGCTATTCGTCACTTGGTCCGATAGCCTCCTACAATACCGTAAGACCATCAGAAGAAATGGGCGGTATGGTGGCGGTCACGGTGGGCGACTTTGACCTACAGCGTACATTTGTAAAACTGGAGACCGGTGATATTGACGGCTTCCGCGCTTATGTAAGCCGTTCTAAAACCGATAGCGATTTGTGGCGTGGCCCCGGCACTATCGATCGTGAACACATCGAAGCGAAAGCCCTTTATGAGTTTGGTGACAGCTACATTCAGGCCACCATGGTGTCGAATGACTTCTTTGATTATGACTCACCCTCAGCACCGGCTTCGACCTTTGCCAGCAATTATTACTATGGTTACCAGGAGTCTATTCCGGAAGGGTGCGTAAGCGCGGATCCGGGGGTTTATGACTTCAATGGCGACGGTACCATTGACGACAGTGATTTTACCCCTGTTTTTACCGGCTCTAACTGCACTTCTTACTACGAAGACCGCATCAACATCCGCGACGATAAGCTTTACTCGTTGGGTTTTGGTACTTATCTGTCGGAAGATATTCAGCTAACCGCAACAGCCTATTTTGAAGACAAAGACGGCTATGGGGTATCACCAGACAGCTACACCAACTCGTTGGGGATCTATGAAGATCAGGCCGCTGCAGGACTGGATGTTGTTCACCCTCGTGGTGTGCAATACGGCTTGTCTACTGTAGGCGGAGAACGCGAAGGCCTGGTAGCCGGTGTAAGCTGGTTTATGGGTGATCACAAAGTCGAATTTGGTGGCTGGGTAGAGCAGGATACTTACAACCGCACGCAGGCTCGACTGAATAAAACTGGCGGCAGTGCCGACGGCGATGTGATTTGGGACGAAGTGGTTTATTACCGTCGTGATTACACGGCAGTGCGCGATACTACGCAGCTCTATCTCAAAGATACCATTAGCTTGTTGGACGACGATTTAGTGCTCGAAGTCGGCATGAAGTCGCTATCCATTGATTACTCGCTGGACGGTTATCGCGACTACAACGATTATGAAATTGATGGCGAAGAAGGTTACGGGCCGCAACATGTTGAAGCGGACTACACCAATAACTTTCTGCCAATGGTGGGGGCGGTGTACCGCTTAAACGACACGGACCAGCTATTCGCCTCAATTGCTCAAAACTATGCCTTACCTGCGGGGACTGACGACATTTTTGACAACGCCATTGGTTTCGCCGCTGAAGCGCCTAAAGGCGAAGAGTCGGATAACATTGAGTTTGGTTACCGCACAAACAGCGAGAACTACAACGGTGCAGTAGCGGTATTTTACACTCGCTTCGACAATCGCTTGATTGCGAGCAGTGTATTGAACCCGGCCACGGGGCAGCCAGAGACATTCTATGTAAACGCAGGTGCATCAAAGGCTTACGGTATTGAATTCAGCGGTGTATTCCAGCCTGAAATGTTCGACCGGGAGCTGTATTTCAATGCCAACGTGTCTTACAAAAAAGCCACACTGGTTGACGGCTTTGGCAGCAACCCCGCTGGAAGTCAGTTACCAGACAGCCCTGAATGGCTCGCGACAGGTGGCGTGACATACGAACCGACAGAATGGTTAGTCGCTAACTTCTCAGCTAAATACACAGACACCCGGTACACCGACTTTAACGAAACCTATGAGCTGAAGAGCTACCTGGTTGCTCAGGCTTATGTGGATATTGGTGGCCCCAACAGCTTTGGTATGCCTGAAAATATGCGCCTGCGTTTTAACGTAGACAACGTGTTCGACAAGCAGGTGATGTCGTTTGGTTTCACCGGGTCATCATTCGGCCGGCCGTTAAGTCCACGTACTTTCCAGGCAACGCTGACGGTGGATTTCTAATATGAAAAAGTTTGCAATAAGTGTGTGTGCAGGTGCGGTGGCTGCGTTAAGCAGCCCCGCATTCTCCGCTATCGATCAACGCACCAGTCATGCCATGCACGAAGAACTGATAGTCATGGATACGCACCTCGATACTCCAGCGCTGCTGGTGCAGCCTGGTTTTGACATCATGCATGAGCATACTTACGACAGTGACTTTTCACAGGTAGATGTACCGCGCATGAATGAAGGCGGGTTAGATGGTGGCTTCTGGGTTATCTATACCCCGCAGGGGCCAGTTACCGAAGACGGATTTAAGTCTTCCCGTGATACCGCGTTGCTGCGTGCTATGGCTATACACAACATGGTTGCCGCTAACCCGGATACCTTTGCACTGGCAACTGAGCCAGACGATGCAGAAAAAATTGTGGCTGACGGCAAGAAGATTGTCTATGTCAGTATGGAGAATGCTTATCCGCTCGGTGAAGACTTAAGCTTACTGGATACGTTTTATAAAATGGGACTGCGAATGGTTGGGCCGGTCCATTTTAAAAATAACCAGTTTGGCGACAGCTCCACCGATCCGGATGGGCCTCAATTCGACGGTTTATCGCCGCTCGGAGAGGCCCTGGTAAAAAAAGCCAATGAACTTGGCATTATACTGGATGGCTCTCATTCCTCTGATGCATTGCTGGAGGACATGATTGAACTGTCGAAAACGCCGGTCATTCTTTCTCATTCCGGCACTAAGGCAGTGTATGACCATCCGCGTAACGTGGACGATGCCTTGCTGAAAAAGCTGGTGGCTAGCGGCGGTGTTATTCATGTAAACGCATATAGCTCTTACCTGACTGAACTGCCCAGTGATCCCGAACGCAGAAAAGCCTTTGGTGTGCTGATGAAGCAAATGGGCAGCCTGTCTGATATGACGCCAGAGCAAATAGCGGCGTTTAAAGCGCAGCGCAAACAGATTGAAATGGAACACCCGGCGGTGAAAGCCACCTTTGAGGACTACATGGCGCACTTCCTTCATATCCTGAAAGTAGCGGGGCCTAAGCACACAGGTGTTGGCGCTGACTGGGACGGTGGTGGTGGTGTCGAAACCATGATGGACGTCGCTGCGCTGCCTAAAATTACCGCGCGTTTGCTGGCTGAAGGCTATAGCAAAGAAGATTTAGCCGATATATGGGGCAACAATGTCCTGCGCTTATTACAGCAAGCCCAGGACTACGCAAATAGCCTGAAGGAAACAGCAAAAGAGTAGAAGTTTTAGCTTGTATATCTCCGTAAACATAGCAAGCATGGCACGTCATTTGGCGTGCCTTTTTCATTGCGTTGAAAAAATTTAAAAATAAATGTCAGGGTTTTGTCGTGCCTCTCGACTATAGGGGTAACTGACTTAAAAGGAGAGATTCATGACAACCCTAACCAACACCACTTCTAACGACGTAACAACCGCTAAACAAACTAACAAAGACAACTCGGCATTCGCTGTGCTGGGTGACTGGCTGGCACAAGGTGCTCGTGTATATCGAAATGCACCGATAAGCCTGACGCTGACTTCTCTGGTGCTGATGATTATCGGCGGACTCGTACAAGGATTGCCTGCGCCTTACGGCATGTTTGCCTCTAAATGGTTATCGGCCGGCTTAATAACACTACTTTGGCCGTTGACCTGGCATGTACTGCAAAACGGCAAATTCAGCCTGCGCAGTCTGAAGCAATACAGTGGTTATCGATATTTACCCGCGCTGGGCGTGTTAATGATGTTACCTTTTGCTTCACAAGTAGTCTTCGGTGCATTGGCGTTTGGTGCGCCGGGTGTGGACCTGGTGTTGTATCAGGATATGACGAACTTTAGCCGTATTCACGTAGCGAGTGTACTCATGGCCTCTGCACCACTGGGTTTACTGATGAGCTTTATCCCTGCTTATGTACTGATTAAACAGGCGTCACTGAAAACGGCTACGGTAGAAGGTATTAAACTGGCCTTTCGTGCAATCAAACCACTGTCGCTGTTAATGCTGCTGAATATGGCGCTGATGTTCAGTGTGCCTTACACCTTCGTACTGAGCGCCATCTTAGTAGGTCCGCTACTGTTCTGTGTGAATGTGGTTGCCTTTAACTATCTGATTGGCGAAGATACGCAAACTAAAAATAACAATAATTCAGCTAGTTAAGGATAGATGTGCTGACCGAAGCTCAATGCGACGAGGTAGTCAAAGAATACGCGCCCATGCTGGCGCGTATCGCCTCTTCATACGAAAATGACAAACATCTGCAACAGGATCTGTTGCAGGAAATCAGCTTAGCGGTATGGCGCGCCTGTGCCTCGTTTAGAGGCGATGCCAGCGTAAAAACCTTTGTGGCAAAGGTGGCCCACAACCGCTGTGTTGATTACGTAATAAAAGCCAGTAACCAGACTGACAGCGTTGAATTGTCTGACGGCATGTTAATTAGCCAAAACAGTGACAACCAGGAAAAGAGTCGGGATTTAATGTCGGCCATTAACCGCTTATCACTGTCACTCAGGCAGGTTATTACTATGCAACTTGAGGGATTTACCTACAGCGAAATCGCCAGCGTGCTGGGTACTTCTGAAGCGGCTGTAACTAAACGCGCCGGGCGGGCAAGAGCGTTACTGGAACAACTATTGGGCAGCAATAACAATGGATAATCAGTTTGAACAATGGCAGGCCGCGTATCAGCAACAAACACCCAAGGTGGATACCTCGGCACTGCTCAACGACCTAAAAGCAACCCATAAGAAAGAAACACGAAAAGCCTGGGTTGATCTTATTTCGGGCATCGCGGTTAGTATTTTTGTGTTGTACACCGCTATCTTTTTAACCAATAGTGCGCTTTCTGGCATGTTATTGGGAGCTGTCGTTCCTGTGCCCTTTGCTTTTTCGCTATGGTCTTTCCTGCTAAGAAAGCAGAAAAGTGTAGCAGATACGCAATCTGTATCTGTATTGTTGGCAGAGAAAAAGCGTCAACTAATTAATAAAGTCACTTATTGGCGAGTCTCTGCAGTCGGGATTACCGTGCTTTGGAGTCTGCTTTCCGGCGTCTGTGCCTGGTTCTGGCTCGGCGGGGACGAGCAATCAATGTGGTTTGTATTGCCCGTCGTTCAGTTGGCGATAGTTGTTGTCACCTGGGTGAGATATAGCATGGTAAAGCGTCAGCTACCTGAACAGTTAAAGACGATCGAAGCGCTTTATTCACCCTCAGAAGAGTGAGTAAGCCCAGGGTCGTCGGCGTTAGTGGCGGTGAAGCTTTTTGCAGGGTAAAGCTGCCTCTGTTCTCGCTATTAAAAACTTGGCAAGGTATTTGAGTGTGATTTGGATATGACTTTCAAACCACAAAAAATTGACGCTCATGAGACTACCTACCAAAAGTTTAATTGCCAAAATCGAATCACTGTCAGCACAAATGAACCCGGAACAACTCAGAGACTTTCTGGATGTACTGGACTCAATGGCCGTCATGGTGGAAGAAGCCAAAGCCCTGCCACCGTCAAAAGAAACTCAAAATCTGGCGAAGTTGAAAGTAGAGTTGCACTAAGCGGCAGACATCCTGGTATTGATAGACCGGTCCTCTGCAAATCTGGATTGGTTGGAGTGGTCAATGGGTCTGTATTTGGCAGGCTCAATGTCGCAACGCGCCATTTTTAATGTTGTTTCGCTCGAATTAACAACCCGTCATTAATTTATGCTCACTTGCTGGTAAATTATTCTGAGACTCCCGCAATGTGATAAATCCACCGCAATCTTCGCTGATAGCTATGTTCACTGCGGGCTTAAAAATTAATGCAGGTACTTATGGTACTGAACGCCAACCCTCTACTTTGGCTTTTAATTCCGAAGTCATAAGACGCAATTTGGGTTTGAGTTCCTCGGTTTTCTTTGAGATGGTTCGTTTTACGTCCCTTGTAAGTGCAGATGATTGTGAACGCATTTTCTGACCAAGGGGAGATTGGTAAAATGCGATAATTTGGTCGAGTTCCTCTTCACTGTAATAGTTCAGATAAACCTGCCCCAGTTGTTGCTCGAGAGACGGTTCGTTGAGCTTTTCAACAAGCTCGCTTTCCAGTTTAGACAAGTATTCGTCAAGAAGTTGCCTTTCTTCTGACGCAATCTTCAAACGTTGTTCAACTAACTTCCCTGTTTGTTGTTTTATTTGATGCACTATTAGTTTTTTAATGTCATCTCCACCCAATATCTCAGATACATAAGCGGCCTTTTTCAGGCTATCTTCATCCGCGAACGTGAGCGCGCTAAACAGCGCAAATACAGCTAAAAGATATTTCATCAAAGATCCTTTTGATTTAAAGATATATTTTTCGTCGAAAGATATCGTGAATCACGATTCATACAAAAATCTTAAGGTATCAGTAACTACCAAAGCAATGTTTACGTCAATAGCATTGGGGTAGCTAGAACCTATTCTGATTTTGGGGCGATACTATGCTAAAACTCACTGTTGGGTAAATACTGATTTAGCTAATATCACTATTTTAAAGAATGGTAGCGCGACTTAAGAACTAAGGCGTAAAAACAACGGTGCTTCGTATTACGTTGGATCGCCAAATTATCAGTATTTCGTGCATACCATTAATGACTGTACCTTGCACCAGCATGCTATTTTTTTTCCTGTGCTCTATTCCTGTTCCTCTGATATCGCAACGCGATTCAGGGATGACGTGAAAGGTAGTCAGATGTGGTGAATATGAAAACAAAGGAATGGCTAGATATTTTAATTCACATAACATTCGTCGTTTGCTAAATAAAAATTAGCTTTCCCCTCAGCGATATAGCTCAAAAAATACACTTTTTATGACAAGTAAGCTTTACTTTTGTCTTTCTTTGATTACTATATGTAAAGTTCGTTTTACTTTTTGTAAGGTTTTGAAGATATGAGTAACGATACAGGCATGTCCTGGCAACAACGTAACACCAGAAATGTACGCCGGTTAGGTATGTGGACAGCAGCCTGGCTCGTGAGTCTGGCGGCGGTGTTTTTCGGGCATAAATACCTGTGGGATGGTAATCAGGCCCTCACCGCTGCGGTTGTGGGAATTAACGTAGTGTTGGGTGGTTTTATGATTTGGGCCAACAAGCAGCACTTACTTGGTCTGGACGAATTGCAGCGAAAAATGCAGTTAGAAGCCATGGGACTGTCTTTGGGGGTAGGTATGGTACTTGGCTTTGCCTATTCCGCGCTGGACTCGACAGGTGTTATTCCATTTCGCGCTGAAATCTCCCACTTGGCGGTGATCATGTCATTGAGTTACCTGATTGGTTTGGCGATTGGAGTAAGGAAGTACCAATGAAAAACCGGTTAAAAGTATTGCGTGCAGAGCGCGACTGGACACAGGCGGATCTGGCTGAACGATTGGATGTATCCAGGCAAACTATCAACGCCATTGAGAAGGGCAAGTTCGACCCGAGTTTGCCGCTAGCGTTCAAGGCTGCCAGATTATTTGAATTGGCTATCGAAGATATTTTTCAAGATGAAGAAACAACCTGAAGGAACTGACTATGAATTATTTAAAAAGCTTATACACCAACCCCGAGTTATTTAGTGCCGTTATTTTTGCACTCAGTATACTGGCTATCAGCTATTTTGTGGGTGACCATGAAAATGCAGGAGTACTCATCTCGGTGTTGCTGGGGATTTACTTCGCGGTATTTCAGCGTGTTAAAGCACAACGCAAACACTGCTGTTAAGCAGGTTTGAAATAGCGAAAACAACGGAGGATTAACGATGAATATTCTGACTAAATTGAAATGTAGTTCGCATTTGCTTGTTGCTTTAACCTTTGCATTTACCATGTTGCTTTCTGCATTTTTAGTTGGTGAGCATGAAAATGCCAGCACGTTGGTACTGATACAAATTTGCGCCTACGTTATCGTTGCAGGACAAATTCCCAGAATCAAAACGGGCCCGAAGCCATGTAAACCTTGCAATGCAAGCGGAGCCTGAGCAGTGTCGACAAATGA
>NZ_CFIDRX010000052.1:9566-24717 GCF_984433645.1 Marisediminitalea sp. | reverse complement strand
AGATCAAGCAGCCCTAGTTTATGGTATCTTTTTATTATTAAAAACTTTATTATCCTCGGTACCAACTGGCCTGGCAGATAATAAGTCATAAACTCCAGGCTCAGTGTGAAGGCCGCAACCTCACCTGAAAATTCAAATTATTGCAGTTGGAAACCCTTTTTATAAAGAAGTGGAAGATTCATTACAATGAGTGAAATAAGCCAAGCAAAGCCGGATTACAACTATAAAGTTGTTCGGCAATTTACCATTATGACCATCATATGGGGTATTGTGGGAATGAGCCTTGGGGTATTTATTGCTGCGCAATTATTTGCCCCCGCGCTAAACTTCGATATTCCATGGTTAACCTATTCCCGTCTCCGTCCTCTGCACACAAATGCCGTAATCTTCGCATTCGGTGGTTGTGCATTGTTTGCAACCTCTTACTACATTGTTCAGCGTACCTGTCAGGTTCGTCTGTTCAGTGACAAACTTGCTGCATTTACCTTCTGGGGCTGGCAAGCGGTTATCGTTGCGGCTGTCGCAACTCTGCCGTTTGGTATCACCACCAGTAAGGAATACGCAGAGTTAGAATGGCCAATCGATATTCTGATTGCGCTGGTGTGGGTTGCTTACATTATCAACTTCTTCGGAACGATGGTTATCCGCCGCGTATCGCACATCTATGTTGCGAACTGGTTCCTGGGTGCCTTTATGCTAACAGTTGCGGTGTTGCATATTGGTAATAGTATGGCTTTGCCTGTTTCATTCTTTAAGTCTTATTCAATTTACGCCGGTGCAGTAGATGCCATGATGCAATGGTGGTACGGCCACAACGCGGTAGGCTTCTTCCTGACTGCGGGCTTCCTGGGTATGATGTATTACTTCGTACCTAAGCAAGCAGGTCGCCCTGTTTATTCATACCGTCTGTCAATCGTTCACTTCTGGGCGTTGATTTCGCTGTACATCTGGGCTGGTCCTCACCACTTGCACTACACTGCACTGCCTGACTGGACTCAGTCACTGGGTATGGTGATGTCTGTGATCCTGTTCGTGCCATCCTGGGGTGGTATGATCAACGGTATCATGACCCTGTCTGGCGCATGGCACAAACTGCGTACTGACCCTGTTCTGCGTTTCCTGATTGTTTCTCTGTCTTTCTACGGTATGTCTACCTTCGAAGGCCCGATGATGGCAATCAAAACAGTAAACGCCCTGTCTCACTATACCGACTGGACCGTAGGTCACGTTCACTCTGGTGCGCTTGGTTGGGTTGCAATGGTTTCAATTGGTTCTGTTTACCATCTGATCCCTCACCTGTTCGGCCAAAAAACCATGTACAGCACTAAGCTGGTTAACGTCCATTTCTGGTTCGCAACCATCGGTGTAGTTCTGTATATCGTAGCAATGTGGATGTCTGGTGTACTGCAAGGTCTGATGTGGCGTGCAGTAAACGCTGACGGTACGTTGACCTACAGCTTTGTAGAATCGCTGGAAGCTTCTAAGCCGTTCTATGTGGTTCGTTTCGTGGGTGGCTGTTTTGTAGTTGCAGGTATGTTAATCATGGCTTACAACACTTACAAAACTGTACGTGCACCGAAAGGTAGTCTGGCTGCTGAGCCAGCTGGCCAGGCAGCATAAGGAGTCGATACAGATGCGTAATCCACATGAAATAGTAGAAAAGAACGTTGGTCTGCTGACCATCCTGATTCTGGTTGCAATTAGCTTTGGTGCATTGGTGCAAATTACACCGCTGATGTTCCAACAGCAAACCATGGAGCCGGTTGAAGGCCTTAAGCCTTACACTGCGCTGCAACTGGAAGGCCGTGATATTTATATCCGCGAAGGCTGCGTAGGTTGTCACAGCCAAATGATTCGCCCTTTCCGTGCTGAGACCGAACGTTACGGTCATTACAGCGTGGCGGGTGAGTCAGTGTGGGAACACCCTTTCTTATGGGGTTCTAAGCGTACCGGGCCTGATTTGGCGCGTGTTGGTGGTCGTTACAGCGATGAATGGCACCGCGTGCACTTAATCAACCCTCGCGATGTTGTACCTGAATCAAACATGCCTGGTTTCCCTTGGTTAATGGAAAACACGCTGACAGGTGATCACACCGCTAAGAAGATGGAAGTACTTCGTGATTTAGGCGTGCCATACACGGATGAAGACATCAATGGTGCGCAGGCGGCAGTAAATGGCAAAACCGAAATGGAAGCCATTATTGCTTACCTTCAGTCTCTTGGCACATATTTGAAATAATATGGACCAGGGTACTGTAGGCAGCATTTTTACTGTCATCGTCTTTGTCATTTTTATAGGCATTGTCTGGTGGGCATTCAGTAGTCGTAATAAGAAGAAGTTCGACGAAGCCGCTAACCTGGTATTTGCTGACGAAGACCAAGAAGAATCAAAGAAGAATAGCGGGAGTTAACACTCATGAGCATGTTTTGGACAATCTGGATCTCTGTGATAACACTGGGCTCCATTATTGGTACTTACCTGCTGTTACGTTGGAACCTAACCAACTACACAGGTCATCCAGAAGGCGAATCGATGGGCCACGAGTTCGATGGGATTGTGGAAATCAATAACCCACTTCCTCGCTGGTGGACTATCTTGTTTTACATCACCATTGTATGGAGCTTTTTCTACCTTGCTCTATACCCTGGTCTGGGCGCATTTGAAGGCTTCCTGGGCTGGAGAAGTTCTAACCAGAACGTTCAGTCTATCGAAGAGTCAATGCAGGCACGTGCTGACGCCAAAGAAGAAGGTTTAATCGTTCAATACGATCGAGAACTGGATTACGCGGCAGAAAAGTTCGACCCAATCTTTGAAGCCTATTCGAAAATCCCGGTTGAAGAACTGGCGAAAAACGAAGAAGCGGTAAAAGTAGGTCAACGTTTATTCATGCAGAACTGTTCTCAGTGTCACGGTTCGGATGCGCGTGGTAACACCGGCTTCCCTAACCTGACCGACGACGACTGGTTGTATGGCGGCACTGGCGCGAAGATCAAAGAAACGTTGATCAATGGTCGTCAGGCGGCAATGCCAGCCTGGATCGATGCCATGGGTGAGCAAGGTATTCAGGAAACGGTAGCTTACGTACTGAGCCTGAGTGGTCGTGAAATGAAAGAGAATCACGACGCACTGGCATCAGCAGGTAAACAACGCTTCATGGCTTGTGCAGCGTGTCACGGTATGGACGGTAAAGGTAATCAACTGCTTGGCGCACCAAACCTTACCGACAATATCTGGCTGTACGGTGGTTCTGAGCGCGCGCTTACCGAGACGCTGACTCACGGCCGTAACGGTGTAATGCCTTCATTCAAGAAAACGCTGGGTGAAGACAAAATCCACGTAGTAGCAAGCTACGTATACAGCTTGTCTCACTAATCGAGCGTTAAACAATAAAGCCTCGTTTTTACGAGGCTTTTTTTATGCGACACTATTAGTCAAACGAAAATTCACGTTCTTAGGTATTCAGTTTCATGGAAACATCAGACGTAAAACCCTGGTACAAGCAGTTTTGGCCCTGGTTCTTGATTGCCATCCCTACTTCGTCTTTTATCATGGCGTATTTCATCGTCAAATTTGCTACCAATACGCAGGACTCACTGGTTGTCGATGACTATTACAAAGAAGGCAAAGCCTACAACGTCAACCACCAGAAAGTCGAAAACGCGCGTAAGCTGCGAATAATGACTGACTTGTCTGTGAATGACGGTCAGATTGCGCTGGAGTTCCACAGTGGTATTCCCGAAGAAGGCAACGCCCTGAAACTAAGTTTTTACCATGTGACTCTGGCCGAGCGCGACGTATCACTACTACTAACCCGGGACGCCAATGGCATCTACCGCGGGTTTGTAGAACAAGATTTAAGTGGCAAATGGCGTGTTACCTTAAGCCCGCTTGATGATAGCTGGAAAGTACAACAGGAAATCGGTCTGCCTCGCGCCGATAAAATTCGATTCGTTCCGTAAATGAGTAATAACACGTCCTGTTACCACTGCGGCCTGCCTGCAGAAAAAGACAGCCCCTATAAGGCAACCGTGCTGGGGCAGCCTCGTGTTCTGTGCTGCCTTGGATGCCAATCGGTGGCAGAAGCCATTGTGGACAATGGTCTTGAAAACTATTACCAGTTCCGCACTGAGCCCGCCGCAAAAGGCGAAAGTGAAATTCTTGAAACCCTGGATAAACTCGCCGTTTACGATGATCCTGCCCTGCAGGAAGACTTTGTCTATCAGGAAGGTAAACACAACCAGATCCAGCTTACCGTAGAAGGCATAACCTGCGCAGCCTGTGGCTGGCTGATAGAAAAACAACTCGCCAGGGTACAAGGCATTAGTCAGGTAGCCGTAAACGTGGCCGAGCGTCGAGCCATGGTTACATGGGAGCCCGACAATATCGCGCTAAGCGGTATTTTGAAAGCACTCAAGCGAATTGGATACAAAGCCCTGCCCTTTCAGCCTGATCAGCACGAAGCGTCCTACCTGACAGAACAAAAACAGTTTCTGAAAAAAGTCGGCCTGGCGGGCTTGATGACCATGCAGGTCATGATGCTAATGACCGGTCTGTACTTTGACCTGTTTGGCAGTATTGAAGCGGAAACGCGCCAGTACTTTTACTGGGTAGCCCTGGTATTAACTACGCCCGTCGTGCTGTATTCCGGCAGTACCTTCTACCTCGGCGCCATTAAGGCTATCAGTGCCCGCACCGTTAATATGGATGTGCCCGTCACCATCGCCATATTCGGTACCTACATTGCCGGACTCAAAGCCACGTTATTAAAAACGGGTGAAGTGTACTTTGAGTCGATTTGCATGTTTATTTTTCTACTGTTGCTGAGCCGCTATCTGGAGCACCGTTCACGACATCAGGCCACCCAGATATCGGCCAATATGATGCAATACATTCCCGTCACCGCTCATCGGCTGGAGCAAAATGGACAGTTATCAGACTGTTTGGCTAAGCACCTGCAAACCGGCGACACCGTTATTGTGAAGTCCGGAGAAACCATTCCTGTAGACGGTGAGATACTCGAAGGGGTCAGTGCCATTGACGAGTCGATGTTAACCGGCGAATTTGAGCCCGTTACCAAACAGGCTGGTCACGCTGTGTACGGTGGTACCGTGAATCAACAATCTACCCTCACCATAAAAGTTAAACAGCCGCTAAAACACGCGCTGGTTAATCAGATAATTCGCCTTCAATCGAGTGCAATGGTCAATAAGCCAAAAGTGGCGCAAATGGCCGATACCTTTTCCAGTTATTTCGTTTCAGCGGTGCTGGTTATCTCAGCAGCCACGTTCGCGTTCTGGTATTGGCAAGGTAACGAAGATGCGTTTTGGATTGCTATTGCTGTGCTTGTTGCTACCTGCCCTTGCGCACTAGGGTTAGCTACGCCTTCTGCCCTGACCTGCGCAATGGCGCGATTAAATAAACAAGGTGTTTTGCTCAAGCGCGCTGATGCCCTGGAACAACTGACGACCATAGACACCATTGCACTGGACAAAACCGGCACATTGACAGCCGGCCAGTTCAGCTTACAACAAGTCCATGTTGCGAACGGGTACACCGAAGAACAGGTGCTGCAGGTCGCAGCCAGTCTGGAGTCTCGTTCTGAACACCCTATCAGCAAAGCGTTTGCTCACGACAATCTGCTGAGTGTGAGCGAATTTGAAGTCACCGCAGGCGGTGGGATCAGTGGAGTGGTATCGGGCCAGAAATGGCATATGGGCTCGGCCAGTTTTACTGGCGTGTCCCCCAACAGCATTGCCCCAAACGCAAACGTATTCTTAACCACTGGCGACCACTGCGTTGCCGCGTTTTTAGTCAGTGACAGCCTGAAACCCGATACCGCAGCAACGCTAGAGGCGCTAGCAGACAAGCAATTAGTGCTGTTAAGTGGCGACAACCAACACAATGTTGATGCCATCGCGCAAACCCTGCCTATTCAACAGGCCCTGGGTGGCCTTACGCCTGAACAGAAATATCAGCACGTGCAAGCGCTACAGGCCAAAGGCCACAAGGTGCTGATGCTTGGCGACGGCATTAATGATGCGCCGGTACTCGCCAGTGCAGATGTTTCCCTGGCGGTTGACAATGCCACCGACGTTGCCAGAAATGCCGCGGATGTGGTGCTGCTGAGTGAATCACTCAGTACCGTGCCGCCATTGTTGAAACTGGCTCAACAAACGCGCTCAAAGATTCGTCAGAACATTCTATGGGCAGTCGGTTATAACCTGCTAATTCTGCCTTTTGCCGTGTCGGGTCTGTTATTACCCTGGATGGCCGTGATTGGGATGTCACTTAGTAGTATCATAGTGGTTACCAATTCTACCCGGCTGTTGAAATAAGAGCATATTGTGAGCATTATCTACGTCCTCATTCCCTTGGCTATTCTATTAGTTGCGTTGGCTATCGGTATCTTTTTCTGGGCGGTTCGCTCAAATCAGTTTGACGACCTTGAGCGTCAGGGTTACAGCATCTTGTTCGATGACGACCTGGCTGACGACAAACAAACTGAACAGCAAGACCCCAAATCCGCTCCGCCAGCAGAACAGCAAACAAAAACAAGCACACATGACTGAGTTTTCGTTACTGTCTGCCTTTATGGTAGGGATTGCAGGCTCAGTGCATTGCTTTGGCATGTGTGGCGGCTTTGCCGGTGCGCTGACAGCCGCCATACCACAAGGTAAGTCTCCGACGCCGTTTGTTTTCAGTTACAACGCAGGCAGAATACTAAGTTATACCCTTGCCGGTGCAGTAACCGGGGCCCTTGGCAGCATTGCGCAAAGCTCAGTAAAGTCCCTATTGGTAGGTTTTCAGTTGTTTAGTGCCTTTATGCTGATTGCGATGGCACTTTACCTGGCGCAATGGTGGCGTGGGCTGGCGAAAGTCGAAACACTCGGGCGTGGTTTATGGCAATGCTTGCAGCCATTGTCCAAACGTTTTTTACCCTTTAAAAGTCCGTTATCGGCACTACCGTATGGCATAATTTGGGGGTGGTTACCCTGTGGCTTAGTCTATTCAACGTTAACCTGGTCGTTGTCTGCAGGCACCGCATTGCAAGGTGCACTATTGATGATGGCGTTTGGCCTTGGTACCCTGCCCGCTTTGTTTGCAGTGAGTTTTAGCGCTAATGGCATACTGGCCTTGTTGCGAACACCACGTACCCGGACATTCATTGCGGTTACGTTAATTATATATGCGATTTTCTTGATTTATCGCACTGTAAATAGTATTAGTTAGGCCTACGTTTACACGGAGACGTTGCATTATGTCAAAAGGTTCAGAATTCTCTATTCATTGTCAGAGCTGCAGTTTTAGCCACTTGTGTTTGCCTGTTTCTCTGAACAAGACAGAACTGGACTCGCTGGATGACATTATCGAGCGCAAAAAGCCGCTTCACAAGCACGACAAGCTTGTAAAGGCCGGTGATACCTTCACTTCACTCTACGCTGTGCGTGCGGGCTCGTTCAAATCATTTGTGAGCAGCAAAGACGGCGAAGAACAAATCATTGGCTTTCATTTCCCCGGCGATATCATTGGGTTCGATGCCCTTCGCGGCAATACTCACCAGAGTTACGCGCAAGCGCTCGAAACGGCCATGGTATGCGAACTGCCTTATGAAACCCTCGATAAAATGGCCGTACAATTCCCTAAATTGCGCCACCAGATCATGAGTTTTATGAGTGCTGAAATTAAACACGATCACGACCTGATGATGCTGTTAAATAAACGCACTGCCGAAGAGCGTTTAATCTATTTCCTGGCGCATCTGTCCAAACGTTTTGAAGAGCGCGGTTTCTCGCCACGTCAATTCAACCTGAGCATGACCCGAAATGAAATTGGTAACTACCTTGGTTTAACGGTAGAAACTATCTCTCGTTTACTTACGCGCTTCCAAAAAGAAGGCATTATCCAGGTAGAAGGCAAACTCATTACGATTCTCGATTTCGAATCGATGGACGCTAAGCTCCACAGCATGGACATTCCTACTACCACAGTGGATTAATCCCATCCGTTGATCCACCGCAACATCAAAAACTGGTGAAGATGGCACTCTGGGCATACACTCATAATGAGCACTTTGTCTGGAGGCTGTCATGATCAATTACACACATATACTTGCCGTTGTAGAATCCGAGCGCGAAACACAGCCAGCCCTGTCGAGAGCCGTCGAGCTGGCAGGCAAAACCGGCGCCAGTATTACCGCATTCATGACTATCTACGATTTTTCCTATGAAATGACGACCATGTTGTCGGGAGAAGAACGTGAAGCAATGCGAGCCGCGGTTGTGAAAGAGCGCACTGAATGGCTTACGCAACAGCTTGCTGACTACTCAGGCAATATTCAGGCTGTTGTGGAATGGGATAATCGGCCGTATGAAGCCATCATCCGTCATGCTATTAATGATAAGGCCGATATTGTAGTAAAAGCCACGCGTTCCCACGACGATCTTCGCTCAGTCATTTTCACCCCCACTGACTGGCATTTGGTACGCAAATGCCCCACTCCTGTGTTGTTGGTGAAAGACCACGACTGGCCGGCTGATGGTAATATTATTGCAGCAGTGAATGTGGGTACAGAGGATCGCGAGCACGCACAACTCAACGACAAAATTACCGAAATTGCCCAGGATTACGCAAAATTACTGAGCGGTCATGTGCATTTGGCGAATAGCTATCCCGGCACCCCCCTTAATATTGCCATTGAAGTGCCTGAGTTTGATCCGGAAAGTTACAATGCGTCGGTGAAGAATCACCACCTTGAAGAAATGGAGAGGCACAGCACACGGTTTGGCATCCCGTTGGACAATTGTCATGTGAAAGAAGGGCTACCAGAAAAAGTCATCCCGTTTGTCGCTAAAAACATTGACGCAGAGCTGGTTATTATTGGCACAGTAGGCCGAGTGGGTATTTCAGCTGCATTAATTGGCAACACAGCGGAACACGTCATTGATGAGCTTAACTGCGACGTCTTGGCTATTAAACCTGACGGATTTGAATCGCCGGTAAGGTTATAACCCTTACTGGCGTTTAACATATCCTGAGCACTGTCTGCATAGCGATTCTTCTATGCACATAATGATGGTGATACAATAGTGGCTGAGCAGTTACAGGTCGCTAGATTAATGAGTTTACAGGTCAATTCTTTGGGCACGGTTGCACCGTCTCAGTCCAAACAAAAATACAATTTCAACAAGCTTCAGAAACGGTTGCGTCGCAACGTTGGCAAAGCTATCGATGACTTTGGCATGATAGAACATGGCGATAAGGTCATGGTGTGCCTGTCTGGCGGCAAAGACAGTTATACCCTGTTAGACATTCTCATGTATCTTCAGCGTATTGCGCCAATTACGTTCGACATTGTGGCGGTAAACCTCGACCAAAAGCAGCCAGGCTTCCCTGAGCATGTGCTTCCCGACTACTTAAAAGCACTGGGCGTTGACTACCGCATTGTAGAAGAAGACACCTATTCGATTGTAAAAGACAAAATTCCGGAAGGTAAAACCACCTGTTCGCTCTGTTCGCGATTGCGCCGCGGTATCCTTTACCGTACTGCAACAGAACTCGGCGCCACCAAAATTGCCCTCGGTCACCACCGCGACGATATGCTGGAAACCTTGTTTCTGAACATGTTTCATGGCGGCAAATTAAAATCCATGCCGCCCAAGCTGGTGAGTGACGACGGTAAACATGTTGTCATTCGCCCTTTGGCTTACTGCAATGAAAAAGACATAGAAAAGTACGCCGAGGCTGTCGAATTCCCAATCATTCCCTGTAATTTATGTGGTTCACAGGAAAACCTGCAGCGTCAGAATATAAAAATGATGTTGCAAGACTGGCATCGCCGCTACCCCGGGCGCATAGAGTCTATGTTCCGTGCGATGCAGAATGTAACACCCTCGCATTTGGTAGACAGCAAGCTACATGACTTTAAATCTATTAAAGCCACCGGTGTTGCCTCTGAAGATGGCGATATTGCGTTCGACAAGCCAGAGTTCTCTCAACCGGCAATAGCCGAAGACAGCGACGATAACGCGATTCAAATTGTTAACTTAACGGAATAAATTAATGAAGATTGGTATTGCTCTTGGCTCAGGCGCAGCAAGAGGCTGGGCGCATATTGGTGTGATCCAGGCATTGGAAAAACTGGGTGTACGCATTGACGTCGTAGCCGGTTGTTCCATTGGCGCTTATGTGGGCGCGGCTTATGCCAGCGGACACTTAGAAGGCCTGAAAGAGTGGGCCTGCTCACTCACCGAGTGGCAAACACTCAGCCTGATGGGCATTGGCATACGCCGCGGCGGTCTTGCCAGTGGCCAGAAGGTATTTGACAAGCTCGCCGGCGAATTCTGCGCGCCAACCTTTGAAGAAATGAAAAAGCCATTCGCCTGCGTTGCTACCGACCTGTATTCAGGCCGAGAAGTCGTATTTAATCAGGGCGAAGTTGGCCAGTCTATTCAGGCATCATGCGCTATTCCAGCCCTGTTCTCGCCTATCAGCCACAACGACCGTTGGTTGGTGGATGGCGCGGTTGTCAACCCGGTACCGGTTAACCTGTGTCGACAACTAGGAGCGGATTTTGTTATTGCCGTTAACCTGAACGCCGATTTCCGGCCATTGCAGATTGCCCGGCAAACACAAAAACACAAACAGAATCAGGAAAAGAACGAGCACTTCTTTAAGAAAAGCCAGGATGTGGTTCGTCAGTGGTTTTCACCCGAAACCAAAGAAGACAACAACAAACAATCTCCCGGCATTTTAGGTGTGATGAGCAGTTCGCTGGAGATCCTGCAGGCCCGTGTCACTCGCTCACGCCTGGCAGGCGAGCCACCAGATATTCTGATCGAGCCGCCATTGACTGATGTGGGTTTAATGGATTTTCACCGTGCAACAGAACTGTGTGAAACGGGTGAACAGGTTATTCAGCGGCTAGCAGAGCAGATCCGCTACCAATTGGTGCTGGACGAGGTGATCCCCGCAGACGCGATTGAATCACCTGAAGCAGACACTCCCGTAACGAGTGCAGAATCTGATTCTTTGCCAGAGGCCGATTCAGATACTGAGTCTGAAAACAAAGAATAAGGGCGGTTTAACCGCCCTCTTCGTTTTATTTCTTAGCCTTTGGCCAATGCCGTAATACGCAGCGGCGCTTCCGGTAAGCTTAACGCATTGCCTTCATCAAGCCAGTCTTTGTCTAGCATTAACATGCCGTTATTAATGCCATTGGTGCCGGGAATAGCGGCATCCAGCGTGGTATCAGCAAAGCGAAAAATCAACCCGTTTACCGACGGCATCATAAAAGACAAAAAGCCGCCCATCTCGTTGAAAAACGCCTCATACTGACGCGTAATATAAGCGAGTTCTTCTGCTGTATAGTCGGTTTTAATGTACTCGGCTTTGGTTTCAATCTGTACCGACATATCGCATACATTTGCGGCCTCTTCCAAGTCTATCAGAATATTGGCATCGGCCAATTTTAACGCCCGCTCTTTAGGCACAAGAAAACGCTGTTCTTCGCTGACATCTAAATCGATAGTTTGCTTTTGCGTTACAATTTGCGCACTGTTGATGTTGCAGAGTCTATCCTGACCTACGCGGATAAATCCAAATGCAAACTGTAACGCTGCGGTATCTTCGTCACCGATCTTATTAATATGGCTGTAGAAACGCTTATACTCTACTTCAATCTGTTCAGCCTGAACCGGCGCAGTCAACACCGCACTTAAAATTAGAAAACTTAGGTATCGCGTCATTCGCTGAGATACTCCTGATTAAATCGAATCATATGCTGTAATTCGTTCACATAAGCCGCTCCGCGCTCTGAATAACTCATCAGACCCTCCGCCAGTGCTAAGCCCGTTACCGGTAACTGAGCACGTCTGAGTGAAGCACGAATATGCCGAAGCTCTTTGTAAGCCGGGTGCCGGTTTATGTTACGCATGTAGTTGTAAGTGGCGCGGGATACGTTATCAAATTTAGCCACTTCGTGTTTTGCACCACTGGTACGGCGACTTGGCACAAACCCACAGCCTTTTTTGTAGCACCAAAGACCGTAAAAATTATAGCCCTCACGGGCAAAACGCGAGGTTCCCCATGCAGATTCATTCGCGGCCTGCATTAATACCAACTCTACCGGCAGAATATCAACCCGGTTTAACAGCGCTTTAATCTGTTCTTCGGTGCGTTTGTTGTCGTCTACACGGTATTCTTCTATCAGCCAGCTTAACCGTTCGTCGTCTTCTTCAGTTAGCCCGTGACCAGCGTTGAGCTTGCGCTGGATAGTTTGCAGGTAGTGTCTTAAGCTCAAGATGTATTCGTTTTGCTTCTCAACTTCTGGGCGAAGATAATTGAAGAACGCCCGTTTCTTTTCTTTGGTATCGGTGATTGCCGAAAAATCCGGCACCGGATTGCTGGCTTCTTCTGTTTCAGGATAATCAAGAATATCCGGTTCACTGGTACCGGTTTTCCAGGCAAGCGCGACTATGACGGCCATGACAGCTATCGCGATAAGCACTATCTTGCTGGT
Source organism: Marisediminitalea sp. (assembly GCF_984433645.1). NCBI lineage: Bacteria > Pseudomonadati > Pseudomonadota > Gammaproteobacteria > Alteromonadales > Alteromonadaceae > Marisediminitalea > Marisediminitalea sp. The sequence continues at coordinate 12,199 of NZ_CFIDRX010000052.1, read as the reverse complement.
TTCTCTTTTATGCATCTAACACCGAGTCCTGTGAAGGCGATGTTGCAGGCGCCTCTTCAGACTGCACCGCAAACAGGTCGTTGTACAACTGCCCTAATACCAGCGTGTACAGCGGACCAACCCAAAGAATCGCTAATCCCATGGTCAGAAATACCAGGGTGAATAACAATACAAACAATAGCAACAGTAATAAAAACGGCATTAAATACTGATTCACAACTTTAGCTGACAGAATAATTGACTGGATCACGCCCGCTCGTCGCTCAGCTAACAAAACAACTGCAAACTGCGTTACCAGATAGACATAAACGCCAGGCAATATCAGCAACATGAAGCCCAGTTGAATAAGCAAGCTGGTAAGCAAATTGAGGGTAACCAGGGCCAGGGTTAGAGAGAAGTACTTACCTAACTCAGTCGCATCTGCAGGTTTATCGGCGGTAAGCTTTACGCCCAGCATACGAAAACCCGCTAACAACGGCGACATTATGATCAGCATAATGATATCAAGCATGCCTGCAGGACTGCTTTGCATACTTTCCACCGAACTGGGATCGACCTTTAACACTGACATAAGTACCAGTGTACTGCCTACCCCAATTAACATAAGTAGGCCCGTCGATTTGAGAAAGGTCATCAGATTCACTTTGTACAATGACTGGCTGCGGTTGAAAAGTGCCTTAAAGTTGAATTTATACTCACCCGCAAGGGCGCGTTCCAGGTTACTTTTTCCTTGTTCAGGTTGCATATGTTCTGACAAAACTCTTACTCAACTTCAATTTGCGCGCAGTATACCACCGCCTCACACCTTACCCAACCAGCTTCAACCACCGCCTGTAATCACAGCGTGACAAGCCGTACCGCTAACCCAACCAGCACCACGCCCATGAATCTGTCCAGCCAGTAACCTTTATCACCAATCAGTTTTACAACGCCAGACGTACTTAACAAATAGGACAGCATGCAAAACCACAACCCGGTCGCGACGGCCAGGTAAATGCCATAAAACGCTTTCACCGCGGTGGGCGTGTCGACATTTATAAATGCAGTGAACAACGACAGGAAAAACAACGTAGCTTTGGGGTTCAGCCCGTTGGTTAGGAAACCGTTTATCAGTGCTTTTTTAGGGGTAACAGACGTGACCTTTGAATCGGTACTGATATTGGCGGATGAATTGCCCGGCTTACTCCGAAGCGCGCCGACGGCAAGGTACAGCAAATAGGCTGCCGATAAGTAACAAATCGTGTTGTACAACCAGGGTGTGGTTTTAATAACGACACTTAACCCCACCAAAGAGTAGGCAACATGCAGCAAAATGCCTAACCCTACGCCGACACTGGCGTACATGGCGATGCGCCGACCGTGATTAACACTGTACCGAACGATAATCGCAAAGTCGGGCCCCGGACTTGCCACTGCGACCAAATGAACCAATGCGATAGTAATAAATTCGCTTAAATATTCCATGTGCTCTTTTTTGCCTGTTATGAATATTGCTGGATGAAGTCAGATACAAAAGCTGGCAGTGTCTCACCTGCCAAGCCAGTAATACGCTCATCGAACAAGTGATTTTGTTGTCCGGGTTCCAGATTGATTTCTATGGTTCGTGCCCCGCTTTCCGCTGCAATTGCCACGAAATTAGCGGCCGGATACACCTGACCTGACGTACCAACGGCTATAAACACATCCGCTTGTGCAAGGGCTTGTACTATGTCGTCCATATACAAGGGCATTTCACCAAACCACACAATATCAGGCCGCAGGGTTTCAGCAGGAATACAGCACCGGCACCCTGTCGAGTGATCAAACGCATCGTGCCAGACATGAGACTGACCAGACGCACAACAACGCGCCGAGAGCAATTCGCCATGCATATGTAAAACACGCTCACTGCCAGCACGCTCATGCAAATTATCGACATTTTGTGTCACCAGTAAGAACTGGTCGCCCAACTGTTGCTCAAGGTCCGCCAAAGCCTTATGCGCCGCGTTGGGTCTGACCTCGGCTTGCTGTAACTGTGCTCGCCGCTCGTTATAGAACCGGTACACCAGTGCGGGATTCCTCGCGAAAGCTTCAGGGGTAGCCACATCATCTACACGGTGGTTTTCCCATAATCCATTGTTGTCCCGAAAGGTTTTTAGGCCAGATTCGGCCGAAATACCGGCGCCGGTTAATACCACCACGCGTGGAAGTGCGCTATTAGTCATTGTTTGTCTCCACAGGGAATTGCGGATCAGCCCCCCATTCTGCCCAGGAACCATCATAAACCGTAACTTGTGAGGCCCCCGCTTCAAGCGCAGCCATGCCTACCACACAGGCCGTTACACCAGAACCACAGGAACAAATTACAGGCTGGGTTATATCGATGTCATTGCGTTTAAAATACGTTGTTAGCGCAGCAGATGAATGCAGTGTTTTTTGCTCAGTCAACAATTCTGTAAAAGGCAGGTTTTTAGCGCCGGGCATATGGCCACTGCGTAAACCCGGTCTGGGCTCAGCCACTTCCCCCTTAAAGCGTGGGCGACTGCGGGCGTCCAAAACCGTGGTACCGGATTCATCCAATACTCTGAGCACACCTTCGGCGTCGCAAAAATCAACGAGATGAGGTTCAGACGGAGTGTAAGTAACAGGGGTTA
>NZ_CFIDRX010000052.1:0-9556 GCF_984433645.1 Marisediminitalea sp. | reverse complement strand
TCTCGGCACCAGGTTTTAAGTCTGTGACTAACGGTAACCCTTTGGCTTTCCAGGCAGGAAGTCCTCCATTAAGTACCGCAACACGTTGATGGCCTATGCTCTTCAGCATCCACCACAGTCGAGGAGCACAGAACAGTCCGTAGTTGTCGTAAAGTAATACAGGTGTGGATTGAGTGATCCCTAAACTGCCCAGTAACGCAGAAAGCGACTCAGGAGTCAGTCTGCGATGAGGTAATTCACAACTGTGATCACTGCCCTCTGCATCGAGGTCAATTTTAACGCTATCAGGTAAGTAACCGTCTTTTGCCGTATCCGCTTCACCCGAAACCGGGTTACTCATTGATACCAAAACGACCTGCCATTCTGCCAATGAGGCCGGCGACAACTCTTCGACTGAAATAAACCGTAGCACAGTGCATCCTTCGTTTTAACTGAATACTACGCAGTGTACCACTTTGTCCTATTTGAGTAATACCATCACGCGGTTTAACGCCTGATTTAATGGGACATCCGGATAAAATCGAATACGTTCAACCAGCACAGGAAACTCAGCCATCTCTTCATTATGTTGAGGAATGTAACGGTAGATCAGTTCACTGGTGGCAGATTGAATCATAGGGTCCCCTCCTTCAACCTCAATAATGGCGTACCGGCCGGGCGGAATTTCACCTGAGAAGAACCGTTCGTCTTGCGGCAGTGAAACTGCTCTCGTTGCCTCACACATAATGTCGACCCGAAAGTGGGTGTCAGCGTTATTGGGATCTGACCAAAATGCATTAAATGTACGACTAACCCGGGGCGATAGCCTGTGTGATTTACGCCATTCAATAAACTGCCCAACGGTAGACGGTATTTGTGCCGGGCCATTTTCATGTTTGATGCCATACACTGGGATGGCTGGTTGTTGAATAATTTGCACATTCGTCCCTTGCGTAGCGTTTTCTGTTGTCAGTTTTAATAGCGACTGCAACGTCGCGGCATGGGGTAACTGTTCTATTTTGACTTGCTGTGCTCTGAAGGTGTTTGGTGTAAAACCTGTCTGACGTTTAAAAGCGCGCCTTAAACCATCAGCGGTGTTGTAACCACACAAAATAGCGATATCTGTGCAACGCAATGCCTTGCGATAGTGCAGCAAATAGCACGCTCGATGTATTCGAAGTATTTCAACCAGTTTGCCCGGCGTTAGACCCGTGAGTTTGTTTATCTCACGATGAAAGTAAGATTCGCTGCATTGCGCATGTGTCGATAAACTTTCGATATTTATCGGTGACTCAACATTTTCTTCTATAAAAGCGATAAGATTTTTAATATTCATATATATTTTTTGATTTAAGGATAGAGTTAAAGACTAATCACATTGCGTTTGCGCAAGTTAACACTACCCTAAACTTGCCACCGGTATCCGACCAAAACTCCCCCAAAAGCAACAGGGCTTTGTGCGATCAGCATGCACGCTCGCACCAATATAGTGCGCAACTTACTATTGCGATGATGAGTACCCTGCTAAACCGTTTAAGAATCAATCGCATTTAGCTTTTTTAATATGGCGCAAACTTTGCTGTACCTAATGCTTTCGAGGAAGCAATAAGTTAAGGACACAATTTATGCTCTCGCTGTTTAGATTCCCGGGTATTGTATTAATCAATGCTTTCGGGTTACGCCACGCTGCCATACTCACCGCACTGTTTAATCTGGCTGGATATGGTTTTATTTTACTCAACCCTGGAGAAACTTTAGTTTTAACTCTTCCTTGCACAGTACTCATGACCTGGCTGGTACTGTCTTTGCTACTACTCTTGGTAGACGAACTTAATACCATCGACACATTACTTGAAGATGTCAAAAATGACGAACAAGGTTATCAGAACCTCGTTGTTAAACCGACAATTCTAACCAAACACGTAAAGTCCGTATTTGATATTCTCAAAGAAGTTGCAAGACAACGCGACAAATTTGCAGAACATTTCTCTGAAATGAAGTTTTCGTCGGAGCAAATGATCCAGTCGGCTGTACAGGTTGCTGACAACGCAACATCACAATCTGTTGCAACAGAATCAACTGCAGCCGCTGTCAATGAGCTGACGGCCTCGTTAAACGAGATTGTTGAGAAATTCAATCAGGTCAATGAAGCCGCCTTGCAGGCCTCGACTTTGGCTCAGCAAGGCCACAGTTATATGGGCGATCTTGTTACCAATGTAGAATATGTTGGTAAAGACGTAGACGAAACACACACCGCCATTACCATCCTGGGTGAGTCAATTGAAACTGTATTAACCCTTACTGCAACCATTCAGAACATCGCAGAACAAACTAACCTTTTAGCATTAAATGCCTCAATTGAAGCGGCACGTGCCGGTGATATGGGACGGGGTTTTGCCGTTGTTGCTGACGAGGTTCGCAACCTCGCTTCTGAAAGCAGGCAATCAGCCGACACCATCAACCAGAGTATTTCGGAACTGGATACACAACGCAAACTGGTTGCTGAAAATATGCAAAGGGTCACACAGCGCACCCATGACTGCTTGGAGAAGGCGAAAGATGCGGCAGACATATTGGCTCACATCGAACAACAGTCCGTTCATTCACGCAATCAGGTCATGGAAATTTCTGCCATTACCGAGCAACAAAGCAAAGCAACGGAAGAAATTTCGAGAAGTATTGAACGCGTCGTAGAGGGTGCCGCGGCAAATGCGCAAATTGCCAAAGAAACTTCTGCGGTAGCAGAATATCTACGCACGCTTTCGGCCAGATAGGAGGTCTGACATGGAAATGCTCATTTTAGGATTGGTATTACTACTCCTTGGTTTAATTGCCTTTCAATGGTTTTACAGCCAACGTAAACAAAAGCAGCGTCTTTATAGCGCACTGGAACTGATAAGCAGTTTAAAGAAGGTTATTAGCTATACCCAGAAACACCGCGGACTTACTGCAACCTATCTTCAGGGGAATAGTGAAGTACGTAATGAACTGCTGGCGTTAAAACAAGAAATTAACGCTATTACCGCTCCTTTGACGGACAACCCACTGTTACAACAAGAAGCCCGTTGGGACAGCTATCAGGACCACTGGAGTCGTTTAAAAGACAATGCTGAAACCTTAACTGTTCCCGGCAGTTTTCAACAGCACACACATCTCATTGAAACGTTACTCTATTTACTGGAAGACGTAGCTGAAAACATTGAATTTGGTGGAGAGCAACAAAAGAACCCGCAGATTCATTTTTTATGGCATGAGTTTCCGAAGGTGATCGAGTTTATAGGTCAAGCACGTGCTATTGGTGTGGCCGTAGCAACCAAAGGTGAATCGACTCAGATAGACAAGGTTAAACTCGGCTACCTCTACGAAAAGATAAACACGCTGAGTAGTCAGTCTTTTGACCGCCTGAGTTTGTTGCAGGCTGGCTCAACGCTGACACAAATTGAGCAAGCTAAACAAGCATGTAGTTCGCTTACTCAGACCATTCGCGAGCAGCTAATCAACGTCAATAAAGTACAACTGGAAAGTAAACAGTACTTTGACCTGGCGAGTAAAACGATGGATCAGTGCAATACCGTGTTAGACAATGAAATTAATGCTATAAAACATAGTTATCGATAGTTTGCTTTACCTGAATATCAAAACAACAAAGGGCACTGAGGTGCCTTTTGTATTTTTAAAAACAATAAAAAGGAAAACGTTATTAAACACAGTATCCCTGCACTGCTAATGGCCAGCTTCCTGACCGCATGCAGTACATCACCCGTTACAACGTCTGACGTCCCTACTCCATCGGGTATTACCAACGTACCTTACAGAGACGTTATCGCCCTACCTTTCTCGGAATTTGACGAGGCCATTGAGTATGGTAGCGACCCTCTGCAGCGTATTTACGTTTGGAAGGCGCGAGGCAAGCCTCAACATTCGTTAGTATTCATACACGGCGGCTGCTGGCTCAATGCCTTTGACTATACGCACGGACAAGCTTTATTCACCGCACTTGCTGAAGCGGGTGTTAACGTGTACGCACTGGAATATCGTCGAACCGGAGATGACGGCGGCGGTTGGCCCGGAAGTTTTAATGACGTGCTAGCAGGTACGAATAAAGTCTTATCGCTAACCCAAACTCAGCAGCCATCTGTGCCGGTTAGCCTCGCAGGTCATTCCGCGGGAGGGCACCTTGCACTGCTAACAGGCCAGGCAATGCCTTCAGCCTTTGCCAAGGTTATTGGCTTAGCAGCTATTACCCAGCCGGCTATTTACGCAAAGGGGACCAACAGTTGCGAAACGGCCACACCACAATTTTTCAATGGTACACCGGAAGAAATGCCTGAAGCATACAAAAGCGCAACACCGTCGATCGAAAACGTGCAATCCCCCGTAGTGTTGTTGCAAGGTACAGCCGACAACATAGTCGCTACTGAACAAAGCTCACTTTCAGGCGCAACGACAATGTTGATTCCTGGGGCTGGCCATTTTGATTTCTTACACGCAGACTCCCTTGCCTACTACACATTATTAGATCTATTAAAAAACGGATAACACTATGTTTGAAGAAGCCCGTCGACGGGACCAACAAGACCCTATGGCAGATAAACGTGCATTATTTGCACTTCCTGAAAACTGCATTTACCTGGATGGCAATTCACTTGGGCCGTTGCCTGTAGCGGCAAGAGCCAGAGCTACCGAAGTGGTTGAGCAACAATGGGGTAACGACCTTATTACCAGTTGGAATAAGCACAGTTGGATCACCCTTCCGCAACGCTGCGGAGAACATATCGCACCGTTGCTGGGAGCAAAAGCTGATCAGGTTATTTGCTGTGATTCCATATCGGTAAACCTGTTTAAACTGTTGTGTAGCGCACTGGCACTTCAACATGGCCGAACCAAAATAATCACAACTACAGACAATTTTCCAACCGACGTGTACATAGTACAAGGCATTCAGCAGCTGCTTGGCGAAGAACGCTGTCAGTTAATCACCGTAGATGAAACAGAAATAGAAGCCGCGCTGAATGACGACGTCGCTATTCTACTGCTTACTCAGGTGAATTTTCGCACCGGCCACGTACTCAACATGGCTAAGTTCACAGAAATGGCCCACCAACATGGCATTCTAACTGTGTGGGATCTCGCGCACTCAGCAGGGGTACTTCCTTTAGAACTGGACAACTGTCAGGTTGATTTTGCCGTGGGCTGTACATACAAGTACCTGAACGGCGGCCCGGGAGCGCCAGCCTTTATGTATGTCGCAGAACGCCATGAAAATGCGTTTATTCAGCCTATTACTGGCTGGATGGGTCATGCCACACCATTTACCTTTAGCAGCAGCTACACGCCACACCAAAGCGTGTCACAAAGCCTGACCGGCACGCCTTCTGTTATTTCTATGTCAGTACTGGAAGCGTCCCTGGACATGTGGTCAGACATTGACATTCACCAGGTAAGGCAAAAATCTATAGAGTTAGGTGAATTCATGCTCAATTGCATGCAGCACTTGCAACTCACAGACACGCTGCCGCTGGCAAGCCCGCTAAACCCTAATCAGCGAGGCAGTCAGCTTGCATTCAAACACGACCAAGCCTACGCCATTTGTCAGGCGTGGATTGCTGGGGGCGTCATTGCAGACTTCCGGGCTCCGAACATTTTACGCGTAGGCTTTGCGCCGCTCTATATCAGCTTTCAAGACATTTGGTCGGCTTGTGAAGCCTTGCAAAAAATCATGCAGCAAAAGACGTATTTACAGCCTGAATATCAGAAAAAGCAGACAGTTACCTGATTGAATAAACACTGCAAAAACTCAATTTAGCGTTTGGCTCCCTTACTATAACGTAAGGGAGCACGCTTAATATATGGTTATAACAACGTGGCGGCAGCTAGCGACATAGCCCGGTAATCATGGCCTACTCCCGGGACTACTTTTTGCTCCCAGTTAAAAAGCACACCTTGCGACTTAGCGGATTCTTGCGAGAGTTTGAAAAAACGTTTCCCTCTTTCCAGGCGAGAGGCTCCCTGTTTCATGGCGCTGTCACTCTGATCTAGTTTCCCTTGTGTCGCATCCGTGTCTAATTCACCTAGAAGAATGACCAAATGCTTAGCAAATGAACGTTGTAAATCATAATCTACCGTGCCAATGCCGTAAGGATAAGGCACTGCTTTATCGACAAACGAATAAGTACCAGCATTACCTGCTATGGCAGTTTTGATCCGGGCATTGGGTTTCATTAAAATCATCCGCTGAACAAATTGGCCACCTGCCGAATGGCCGAAAATGTTGTATTCATCAAGATCAAAATCATTGGCTGTATTTAACCGGTCGAATATATTTTCGATAACCGTAAAAGCCCACTCACTTTCGGGGTTGCTCCAGCCAAAAAAACTTTTCAGATTACCTTCCTGATAATCATTGGTAATGACTCGGTAAAATTGACTGGCAAACTCCGGCGCAATCAACAAAATGCGTTTGCGCTCAGCAATATCAGCCCATGCATCAAGATAATCCTCAGCATTACGTCCCATACCGTGCATTACAAATAATACCGAATCTTTTGGTGTCCATTGGGCCGGTTTGTACGTCCATACACGAATAGTTTTCCGATCAGTATGCTGATAAGCACTCATTACAAATCTATCTTTCCCGACAGAAAGTGGCTTGACAGGTGTTTTTTCAGGCCCTGTTGGTAATACATACAAATACAGGTAGCCAAGAATCAATATGATTACTGTAAGTAGCGTTACAGATAGGCCAAACCATTTAATAATTTTCATAAACATTTTCCCTATAGAAAGTGAGATTTCCTTACATTAAAAAGGTCAAAACAACCTGAGAATTCTGACAAATGACTATTTGCGAAAAGCGGACGAACGTGAGTCTAAGCGTTAATACGTGTAATTAGAACTGAAAAACCTGCTGAACTTCGTGCCAATCGTACAGACTGTTATACCGAAAAGCGTGTTTATGAGAAGGGATGCTCTCAGAAGCTTAGCGAGTTCCAGCATAAGAGTGATTATCTATTTTACTGGCTAGTCGGTAAGACAATTAATAGAGAGATGAATGCCGCCTTGGAATTTGTAATCGCGGGTTTTATCAGTAATCGTTCAGATGACCAAACTCTGTGTTACCCGAATTGAGTAGGAAGAGCTAGAAATCCTTTGATACTGGCAATTCTACTATTGGTCAAAAGCGATCATTCACCTAGTGAATCATTAAGGCTACAACGGCCAAAAATGAATGGAGCTAAAATATTTAGCTATATTTTCTTGCGTCTTACTGCTTGTATTTATTAGTGCTTTTAAGTTGAGTTATAGTACTTTCATTTATGAGCGCACCAATTCAACCAATGATATCACCCTGAATGCACGCAGAACGACTGGAGAACCCCGCACGTAAGTTGAGAATGCAAAAACAACCATACACTCACTGCGTGATCGCCTCAAAAGCACCGCTTCGACCAATCAGAAATTGAACGAAAACTGACGAGCTCCAATATCTCTGAGGCAATACGTTCTAATAGAAGCAAACCAATCTGCTTACACTAAATGTTGCTATTGAGTCCGAACAAGGCCGAAACTTCACTATGGTAGCAGATGAAACAAGAACCAATGCATCGAACTGGTCGATAAAGTGCTCATCGTCTAAGATATCGCTGCATCCTATATGCAAAGTATTGAGGAAAAAATGCAGTCTGCCAGCGATAACATGGTAGAAATAACAACCAACTTACTGAAGTCCACCATGACAAGTTGTCTGGCGAACTGAAAAAGAAAGGGTTTCAACTCGCTAGCCTGTCACTTGATGAATATCCTGGTATCAGTCGGTTTGTCGACCAAATTCAGGCTTTGGCGTTAGTGGATGACGTAGAACAGTTGTGATATTTTGACCTGTATGCCACTAGTTATGGCTGTTTTACCTGTATAAATCTGCTAGCGCAAATTAGCGGGCTGATCACTACTACAAATTATTTTGATGTTAGTGTTAATAGTGAAATAAAAGGCTGCTTCTGCGAGGCATAATCAAAATATCCCAATCTCCAGGTTCTTATTATTAAGTGACATTATGCTAGGTTAAAGAAGGATTACCTTACCGTTCAAGTGCACCAATGTGCTATGGGAGTTGTTGTGAGTCACAGATGCTACGTTTTTACTCTGACGATTTTTTTCGGCAGCCTGCTCGTCGGGTGTAAGTCAACCACAGTGGTTGAAAGCAAACCAGTAGCGTTCGTATCACCGCTAAGCATTGTTAAGCCATTATATCCGCAACCTACAAACAAAGTGATTGCAGCAAAGCAGCTAACTCAATTAACGGAGAGTCAGGAAAGGGATTTTTTAACGTGGTTTCATCATCCGGCCAGGCAGGATATAAAGCCTCACCTCAGAGTCTATAACTATTTGAGTTCTCTGACAGGAAATTTTGAGTACCGTGGCGACACTTATACGGCAGAAGAAGCTTATGTTGCTTTGCAAGGCAATTGTCTCTCTTTAGCTTTACTCACCAACGCACTGGCTGAACTGGTTGATATAGAAACTGAATTTCAGGTGGTAAATACACAGCCTGTATATCGTAAAATCGATAACGTCATTATTTCCAGTTCCCATGTGGTTACTATTCTCTATGACCCTACATTTGTCGCAAAGCCAAATCAAATCGTCATTCAACGCCCCCGGGTCATCGTTGATTACTTTCCGGTACGTAGCAATATCCGCGGAAAAAGCCTAAGTAAAAAGGCATTCTTAGCGATGTATTATCGCAACTTAGCCTCCGATTTCTTACTCAAACATCAATACCCTGACGCATACTGGCACGCCAGAGCTGCCATTGACCTCGCCCCAGAAAGCCCTGAAAACATCAATACCCTAGCATTAATCTACGCCAGAGAAGGTCAGAAAACGCAAGCTGTGGCACTTTATCAGCTGGCTGTCGTTCAAAAGCTCACAAGCATCAACCTGCTAAACAATTACATCGAACTGATACGGCATTCAAACCCCGACAAAGCCTCGATGCTGAATGAATATTTAGAACAGCTCGACGATCCGAATCCATACAACTGGGTACTGCTTGGCGATAGCGCCATGGCTAAGGGCCGGTTGAGAAAGGCTCAGAGATTGTATGAAAAAGCCTTAAGCAAAGCGCACTATCTAAGTGACGTTCATGCTAAACTCGCCGGCGTACAATTTGAAATTGGTCACTACGAAGAGGCGGGCATCGCATTAAGAAATGCAAAGCGCTACGCATGGGATGATGAGGAAGAGCGCCTTTATCAGGCAAAACTCTTTGCACTCAAGTCTCTAAATTACTGAGGTCGCCAGCACCACTCCGGTACCAAAAGCCCGTTAGATAAATAAAATAAGGTGTTGCTGGTGGCGGTTATTTATAGCCTGAGTCAGCCCACTGCTCATTGCTATCAAAGCAGGCTTTGGAATGTGCTTTAAGCGCTTTAACCTAGCGCTTTTTGAAATTGCAATCAACACGTTTAGCCAATACGGCCTCTTATTATTGGTCGTAGTCTTGTAATGTTTTGGAATAATAAAATGGTGCCCGGGGCCGGACTTGAACCGGCACGCTGTTACCAGCGAGGGATTT
>NZ_CFIDRX010000051.1:0-24785 GCF_984433645.1 Marisediminitalea sp. | reverse complement strand
GGTTGATCGGTTTGGCCGCTGATCACCGGTGTGTTTCCGGTTCCGCTGTCGACCGGGGTCACGTTTAAGGTTGGCGCAGTGGTGTCTACCGTGCCGCTTTGTGTAGAGGTAGTGGTATTGCCCGCCGCATCTACCACGGTGACATCAACCGTGTAATCACCTTCCGGTAACTCAGGAGTCGTGACTGTAAAGGTGCCATCGTCAGCGACTTCGCCAGTAACAACCTGCGTATCGCCGTTTGCATCGGTAATGGTTACCGTAACATCACTGCCCGGCGGTTGATCGGTTTGACCACTGATCACCGGTGTGTTTCCGGTTCCGCTGTCAGTTGGCGTTACAGCTAACTCAGGCGCAGTAACATCGATATTTCCAGACTGCTCCGCTGTAACAGGATTGCCCAGACCATCTGCCAATTCTGCCTCAACGGTAAACCCGCCTTCATTTAACTCATCTGGTGCTGTTGCACTGAAGTTTCCGTTGTCGTCTACAATAACTTCAAGCGATGAGACATTGCCCGACTCATCACTGAATGTCACGGTTACCGGCGTCCCCGCAGGTTGATTGGTCTCGCCAGTCACCGTAGGTTGAGTAGTAGCCGAAAATTCAGCTACAGAGACAGTTAATTCAGGTTCTTCAGCTAATGCGTTGTTTTCTCCCACCCCGTCAAGTGGTTCAAATGAATCGTTCTGATTGTCCTGAGTGGTTTGTGAAAATTCAAACGCCGCCGGATTCGTTTCCTCTGCGATTCTCGCTACGCGAACAAAATTATTGCCACCCTCTGCGCCACCGCCACCATCGCTAATACCGGCCGCGGTTGCTTCTAAGTTTTCAAGTAAATCCCCATCACCAGCAAGCGCTTCAGCAAAAGAGTCGGTTGATGTTGGCGTGTCGGCCTCCCCAAACTCTGCGAGTAAGTCATCTATCGAGTCTTCAGCAATCGAAGATTCACTTTCAACAAATGGGGCAGGTTCATCAGATTGAGAAGACAGGAAATTGCTGATAGTCAGGCTTTGACCGGACGTTAATGTAACCAGGTTTCCGTCTAGCAATAAGGTGACCTCGCCGTTATCTGCGACTTGTATAACACTGTTCGTGTCAATGTCGGTCACTTGATCCAGTGGGTATACCGAACCATCCGGCAACACAACGTTTGCGATGCCATCTAAAGAAACTACGTCAATTTTAATATTAGCCATTGTCGACTCCTTGCTTGATACTAAAAAGCCTAGAAAAGACCTCTCAACCCTGCGCCTGTACTCAGGTACAGCCCCACCAGCAAGTCATTAAATTTTCGTCAATTTATGCTGAAAATAAATTTATATATGTAAAAAAGTGACTTTTGCATTTGATCAAACGACATTTGACGTCTAGCTTTATTACATGCGACATATGTGACACTTAACGCCTTAAACTAAAGTTAAATCAAAGGCTTATACTAAAGTATAACTAAGGTGAATGAATGAGAGCGGTAGTTCTGATCAGTGTAATTACATTAATTGGCATGTCAGTTGAAGCCACTGCCCAACGGCTCACAATTACGGAAGTCATACAGCATACGCTCGATACCAACCCCGATATTCAGGCGAGCTGGCGCGAGTTTTTGATCAGTCAAAAAGATGTAACTGTAGCTCGAAGCGACTATATGCCCAGTGTTGATGTGAACGCCTCTTCGTTTTTTGTCGACAGAAACTACGGACTTGACCAATCCTTTATGGAAAACCAGGCCCGCATATCCGTATCACAATTAATTTATGACGGTTTTTTGAGCCGTTCGGAAACGCAAAGCCTGGAACAGGCCCAGGTTGTTCGGTTCTATGAGTTTTACAGTCAGGCTGAGCAGGTCTCTTTGGAAACCACGCTTGCTTATCTAGATATGGTGATGTTTCGGGAACTGCTTCAGATCTCGGAGAGCAATTTAAAAACGCACATTGACGTGTACAAGCAAATTGAACAGAGCGCGCAAGCCGGTGTCGCCAGAGGTGCAGACTTAGAACAAATCAACGGCCGATTGTCGCTGGCAGAATCTAACATTATTACCGAACAATCCAATTTGCATGACGTTACTGCCAGGTTTATGCGTCTGACCGGTTTACAATCCCCGAGTGACATTGCGCCTGTTGATGTGAATCTACTGCCAGTTCAGCAACACAGTATCGTGCAGTTACTTCACAAGGCCTATGCCAGTAACCCTGACCTTCTGGCTGCGGTGTACAACATTGATTCACAAGCATTTCGCATAGAAAGTGCAGAAGCCAGATATCATCCCAGAGTGGCGTTTAACGCGTCTTACGGCTTTCAATCACGGGATCAGGTTGGCCTGAATAACACCATTACAGAAGCTCGGGTTGGCATCCAATTAGACTACAACCTTTATCGTGCGGGTGCAGACGAAGCGCAAATCGAGCAGGCCATCGAGCAACAAGTTCAGGCAAAAGACATTCGTCTGAAAGCCTGTCGTGATATACAACAAACACTGCATATAGCATTCAATGACATCGTTAATTTAGAACGCCAGTTACCCGCACTGAACGATCATATGCTTGCTTCGGCGAGAGTCAGAACTGCCTATTTGGGGCAGTTTCGTTTGGGCCAACGCACCCTGTTGGATTTACTCGATGCAGAAAATGAGGCATACGAGTCCAGCCGGGCATATACCCAAGCCAAAATTACCCAGCTTAAGTCGTTCTTCAGGTTGCTCGCATCACAGGGCGAATTACTCAACTACTTAAATGTAAGCCGCCAGAGTATGCCTGTACCTGCTGATATCGCAGCCCGACCGGTAGAATATGACCCAACTTATATTTGCCCGGCAAATACCGTGGATTATTTGGTGTCGTCAGGCAACGCGCTAACGCGAGATACCGATGGCGATGGTGTAACCGATTTATGGGACGATTGCCCTGACACCACAGCGGGTGTCGATATTGACCAGTACGGCTGCGAACTGGCGAAAAAAGAAACTGTCAACTATGCTCCTATAAACACAGCCGATTTTGAACGCCTGGATGTAGTAAAAACAATGAATGTGTCAGTAGAGTTCGAGCATGACTCTGCAGGCTATAGCAGCAACATAAATGAATTAATGACACCGCTGCTGGACACATTAGCTGAAAACCCAGCCTATGGCGTGATCATTGAAGGCCATGCATCACTGCAAGGTAATGCAGACTACAACAAACAACTTTCACTGCGCAGAGCCAAGGCCATCGCTACGTGGCTGATTGATCAACAAGGAATAGACAAAGGCAGAGTGTTTGAAGTGGGCTATGGTGAAGAGCGTCCGGTCATCGATGCTCAAACTGAACAAGCTAACCGAGCGAACAGACGTATTGTCGCCAGAATAGTCATGCTGCCGCAGGAACAGGACTCCGAAACACCATAAGGTTGCTATGACAATAAATACCGCATACAGCGTCACAGAGGACGTCAGTGCTGTAGGTGGGCCGTTGATGGATTGCTTTGAAGTCATCTGCCAACATCACCACCAGCCCTGTCCACGGCCATCTCTTCTGTCAGGCCAACCCATGAAAAATGGGTTGTTGTCGCCATCTGCTATTAGCAGCGTTGCCAAGCGTGCTGGATTTGTAAGCAGAACAGTGAAACGCCCGCTGGAACAAATTAACCCTGCGTTGTTACCCGCTATTCTGATACTGCATCACGAGCAATGCTGCGTAGTGCACGCCTATGACAGTGCGAAAAACACGCTCACGGTGACTTACCCAGAACTACAACAGCATCTGGAATCGGTGCCACTGTCTTCCGTCGATGAACAATACTCAGGTTATGTGATATTTCTGCGACCTAAAATCCAACAACCGGACACAGACTCGCAGCACACGCCTGCCGAGCAGAACAACTGGTTTTGGAAAACCATTGCTAAAGCACGCCCTTTATATCGCGACGTGTTAATCGCTTCTGCATTTATTAGTTTATTGTCTGTGGCCATGCCACTGTTTGTCATGAACGTCTATGACCGTGTTGTACCCAATGCGGCACTCGAAACACTGTGGATGATGGCAATAGGGGTATTGATCGCGCTCTTATCTGATTTACTGTTGCGCTTCCTTCGCTATTACTTTGTCGAATTGGCCGCCAGCCGTGTAGATGTGCACTTGTCTTCCACTTTATTGCAGAAAGTGCTGGCCATTAGTTTCTCCGAAAAGCCTCGCTCTACCGGTTCGTTTGTGAACAGCATTCAATCGTTTGATGCAATACGGACATTTTTAAACTCTGTCACTATTGTGGCGCTTATCGACCTCCCCTTTGCATGCCTGTTTATGGGTATCATTATATTCATCGACTGGCACCTTGTACTTCCCATTCTGGTCGGCGGCATTGTGATAATAGGATACGGATTCTATTGCCAGTCGGTCATGAAACAACTTGCCGATGACAGTATGAAGATCGGTGCGCGTAAAAATGCTCTGATTACCGAATCGCTCACCAATTTTGACGATGTACGTTTTTTTAATACGCAGAGTCACTTTCAATATGAATTCGAAAAACAAAGTATTTTTCTGGCCAAGACCAATGCGAAACTCAGACTGGTGGGAGCCTCTGTCAGCAACCTGGCATCCTTGGTGCAGCAATTGGTTGGCGTTTGTATTGTCATAACCGGCGTGTATTTAATTGTTGAAGGCGAACTGACACAAGGCGCATTAATCGCAGCCTATCTGCTGTCTGGCAGAGCAATGGGGCCACTTGGCTCAACCGCCAGCCTGGCAGCACAATTTCATCATGCGAAAACCAGCCTGACCATGCTCAATGACATTATGGCGATGCAGGTTGATGAGCCCGCCAGTAAACAATGGACTGAACACGAAGCAGTAAAAGGCGAGATAAAATTCGAAGACGTGACATTTCACTACCCCGACCACAACCAATTTGTCGTTAATAAAGTCAGCTTCAATATCACGGCCGGAGAAAAGGTTGCCATTCTGGGGAAAAACGGCAGTGGAAAGAGCACGATAAACAAGCTGCTAATGCGTGCTTATGCGCCGTCCAAAGGCCTTATCAGTGTCGATGGCATCAACATATTGCAATATGAGCCCAGCGCTCTGCGTCGTCATATTGGCTATGTGCCGCAAGATTTATCCTTGTTTGCCGGTTCTCTGAAAGACAATATTACCCGTTTCGATGACAGCATAGATGAAGATGAAATATGGCAGGTGCTTGAGCAATGTGAACTGGCCGCCCTGGTCAACAACCATCCTGATGGTCTGAGCCTCAATGTTGGCGAGAAAGGCGCGTTGCTCTCCGGCGGTAAACGTCAGGCCGTCGCCATTGCAAGAGCCCTTATTCATTCGCCGGACATTTTTATTCTGGATGAACCGACAGCCTCGATGGACTCCAATACGGAGGCGCGTCTGAAAGCAGTGCTAAAAGCGCGTACACAAGACAAAACCCTGATCCTGAACACTCACAGAACCACGTTGTTGGATCTGGTAGACAGGATCATTGTTGTTGACCACGGCAAGGTACTCATAGATGGCCCCAAACAGCATGTGTTGAATCAACTACAGGCGGTTCTAAGCCAGCAACCCGGAGTGCGCCCTGCATGACTTTACCTGTACTTCCGCGCAGCATGCTGAGTCAACGCCTGCACAAATGGCTTGCCACCCCCGCCGAACAAGACTGGGTGCTCGAGGCAGAGTGGGCAAGGGTTCAGCAAGCCCCCGTCAAAGCTCAACGCCTGTTATATGCCATCATTCTGAGTCTTGTCTGCCTGCTCATGTGGGCAAACATAGCGGTTATCGACGAGGTGGCCCGAGGCACAGGTAAAGTGGTGCCATCGCAAAAACTGCAAATTGTGCAATCACTGGACGGCGGTATCGTACAGGCCATTTTTGTCTCTGAAGGTGAAGCGGTTCAACCCAACCAGAAACTGTTAGAAATAGACCCGACTCGTTTCATCTCAACCCTTCAGGAAAACAGCACTGAAGCCCTGGCCCTGAAGGCCAAAGTGCAGCGTTTGAACGCGCTAACGAATAACCTGCCAATTCAGTTTTCGGAAGAACTCAGGAACCAGGCCGAGGTACTGGTAAACAATGAAACTCAACTCTACAACTCTAACCTGGAAGAACTAAGCCAGCTTGCCAGCGGGTTTGATAATCGCATAAGCCAGCGCGAACAGGATTTAAATGCCTTCACGGCTGAGCGTTCTCAGTATTTGCGATCGCTGGAACTCGCCGAGAAAGAACTCTCGGTAACCCGACCGTTGCTGGCAAGTGGCGCCGTTTCAGAAATCGACATTTTGCGCCTGGACAGGGAAATAGTGGAGCTTAGGGGAGCACTGGAGCGTACCGAAGCCGCGATTATTCGCAGCCGTTCTGCCATTGAAGAAGAGAAGATCAAAAAACGGGAAGCCCGCTTGAAAATGATCAATCAATGGCATCGTGAATTAACAGAAAGTGCGTCGCGACTAGCTGTACTGGAACAGTCCAAAGCAGGACTGGAGGATGTGGTGAGCCAGTCCGTTTTGCGCTCCCCTGTGAAAGGTACCATACAACGATTACTGTTTAACAACGAGGGGGCGGTAGTAACACCGGGTAGTCCGGTTGCAGAGATCATTCCCATCGATGATCAACTCATTATCGAAGCAAAAATTGCGCCTAAAGACATCGCGTTTATTACCTTGGGACAAGCTGCTGTAGTGCGTTTTAGCGCCTATGACTTTTCCATTTACGGCGGCATGCGTGCAGAGGTGACACATATCAGCGCCGACTCCATTACCGATGACAAGGACAACACCTATTACATTGTCAGACTGCAAACCATTTCAACCATTGGAGAGTCGCCGTTGGAAATTTTGCCCGGCATGACCGCTGAGGTAGATATTATTACCGGAGAGAGATCGATTATTGATTTCATTTTGAAGCCGCTGAAAAAAGCTGCTTCTACGGCGTTTACCGAGAGATGATGATGCAACAGTATTTTTTGTCGAATCAGTTAACACTCCCCGAAAACTGGAGCAGACACATTCACTGCATTCAAAGTGATATTGCCATTCAAACGCAGTCCGCTTTTTGCTGGTTGCACTGCGAGGGGAAAGGCTGGAAAGAGCAGGCTCGGCGGCTTGCTATGAGGAACATTCCTACGGTTGTGGTCACTTCATCTGTTCAAATGAGTGAAATGCAGCTTGCCTTTGTGTTGGGCGCTAAAGGCTATTGTCACATGTCTACGAACACTGACACTGCAAACGCCATTGTTGCCACCGTTTTACAATCCGGTATTTGGATCCCACAAACTCTTCTGTCCGGTATCATTAACTCGCTCGCTAACCACCCGCAATATCACTTGCACCCGCAATTTAGCAGCGACCTGACGGAACGAGAATGCAGCGTAACCAACTACATACTGGAAGGAAAGTCTAACTTACAAATTGCTGAAGCCTTGGGTATCACAGAGCGCACAGTAAAAGAGCACGTCACCTCCATTCTCAGGAAGTACGGTGTAAAAGACCGCGTGGGCTTACTGCTGCAATTGGGGGAGTTTCACCCCATGCAGCCTCGTAAAGCGGCAGGGGGACAAGCGGGAGGGCAATCAGGATGACACTAACAAGGCAGCTTTGGATTGCCATAATTGCCATTGTTCTTCTGAATGGGTCTGTCAGCTTTTGGCTATTGTTTACCACTACGCACCGCACATTCGAGGAACAGCTTTATCTAAAGAACATTGACGATGCAAACGCGCTGGCACTGCTACTTACTCAGTCGGAGAAAAGCCAGACCAACATGGAGCTGTTAATTGCCGCTAAATTCAACGCCGGTAATTATGCGTCTATCCGGTTAATCGATATGGACGGCAATATGATTTCCGAGTTCAGCTACACCGAAGAAGAACTCGACACCGTGCCACAATGGTTTGCCGGCATTGTACATTTTGCCATACCCCCTGGCGTATCTCAGGTTAGCGAAGGATGGGGGCAATACGGTACTTTATACGTAGAAAACCAGACAACCTATGCACTGGAACTATTTTGGCTTAAGTTCCGCCGGTTTATCTTGAGCCTGACGCTCGTGACGGTGTTAGTAGGCATGATTGGTTCAATGTTACTTCGCTCCATTCTGAAACCACTGGGTAAAATTGTTCAGCAAGCCAATAGTTTCTCTCAACGTCGATTCGTCACTCTCGACCGACCATGGACAGAAGACTTCGCCCGGGTAGTTGACGCAATGAACTCTCTGGCCGAACGCTTTAAAACCATAGTGCTTGAAAATAATGCCAGACTGGAACTAGGTAGATTCAAAAGCCAGCATGATCCGGTCACCACCCTGCCTAATATCAGCGCTTTTTTCACCCTGCTGGAGTCCCAATTGCGTTACCGCGACAAAGACGGACAAAACACCCTGATAGTCCACAGCGTCGCCTGTGAACATTACGATATTCAGTCTGTACTCGCCGGAAGTTTTAATGAGTTTTTCAAAGAGTTTTCGGCTCGGGTCATCGCTTTTTATGAGCAACATCAGACGCTGTACACGGATTTCCGGGCGGCCCGTATTAACGAAACCGACATCGCAATTATCCTGACAGACTCGACACCGTTAGAACATTTACAGCAGAAAATCGCCGAATTTGCTTCATTCTCAATTGCCATCCTCGAGCTAAAGCAAACCGCCACCCTGGCAACAGCCGGTGTCTACATTAAAGGCAATGAAGCCAGCCACGAACTGATGTTCCGGGTAGACGATATGCTGGAACAAGCACAACAAATGACTGGCCAATTCACGTTTTGTTTTGAGCCCTTGCCAGGCGATAAGCTTCAATTAAAACCCTCTGACTGGCCAAATTTCTTTGCCCAGATAGAGCATGCATTTTCGTTACATACTGTACCGGTTCTTACAACAGATGAGACCGTTCGTCACTTCCAGTCTTTCTTCAATGTAAAAATAAATGACGTACTGCGCAGTTGCAGTTATTTCACAAGAAGCGCCAGGGAAAGCTCAGCCATTCCCAGTATAGATTTAAAGCTCGTCAATCTCGTGATTGCCCACCTTGAGTCTCACCCAGACCAAAAGCTCTCGTTATTGCTTTATCAGGAAACCATTCAGGACCGTGACGCTATCAATAAAATTGAGGCCATTATCAAACAGTTCCCGGCTGCCTCAAAACGCCTCGCGTTGGAGTTACGGGAATCGACCGCTCGCCTGTGTCACGATGAATATAAACACTTTTGTACATTAATGAAGCATTATCAGGTAGGATTGGGACTTAAGCGTGTAGGTGAGAGTTTTTCTCAGGTGGCCAATGTCCACGAGTTCGGTTTGGATTACATCAAAGTCGACAGCGCCTATGTGTACGACGTTAAAAATAATCAGGTAAATCAAATTTATCTTCGGGGACTTTCAGATCTTGCCCATTCCTTGGGGATGAAAGTGTATGCTGATGGCGTTTTAACAGAGAGTGATGAAGAGGTACTCTTCTCTTTAGGGTTTGACGGCGTAATTCGCATGCAGCAATGATGTCAACGTCTCACCTCATTAATGAAGTATACGGGGGCAACTTGTTTGCAATAAACCAATCGTTTAAAGCATCGAACGCTGTATCTGTGCTTTTGTTGTTATGTTTTGGTTTGAGTATGGCCTTTGCCTCGGTTGATCGTCTTACTTTTGACCCGGCGCAATTCTGGATTGCGGTTAAACAATACGGTGGGCAGTCCAGCACAAAGCAACAGTCGGAACTCTCCACATTGTTGGCAACGCCTTATCAGGATATGAATATTGATGCGCTGACAAAAGTTAACCGCTATTTCAACGAATCGTTATTGTATCAAACCGATGATGCAGTCTGGTTGCAAAAAGATTATTGGGCCAGCCCAGCTGAATCCATCGCTAAAGGTGCCGGAGACTGTGAAGACTACGCCATTGCGAAATACTTCTTTTTATTGCATTTAGGCGTCCCGCCCAGCCAACTTCGCTTAGTCTATGTTAAAGCTAAAATAGGCGGAAGACGCAGTACTGTTACCCAGGCTCATATGGTGTTGGGGTTTTACCCGTCAGGCAGATCGGAGCCGTTAATTTTAGACAACCTGATAGGCGATATACTGCCCGCTTCTCAACGCACAGACCTGTCGCCTGTTTTCAGCTTTAACAGTGAGGGTATTTTTCAGCCAGGCCAGACAGCCTCAGTTGGCCAACCCTCTGCAAGACTCTCGCAATGGCGGAATGTGATGGTAAAACTCAAGCAGGAAGGATTCGATATTAACGAGTAGGTTTTTACAACGCTACCCGTTAATCAACAAAGTATTACGCAGAACGTTGCAAGGTAACGAAGCGGTAACCATACTGGTTTTTATCATCCGGTGTATGCACCTGCTCTTCTGACATATCCCAGTCGCCACTAGCTTCATAATCAGGAAACTGTGTGTCCCCTGCCACATCTAAATCAATGAACGTCAAATACAAGGTTGAAGCCTGTGGCAGGAATTGTTGATAGATATTCCCACCACCAATAATCATGACCTCCGGGGTATCCTGCTCATTCGCCAAAGCAAGCGCATCTTCAGGACTGTGTACAACCGTAGCGTCTTCAAGTGAGTACTGGTCGTCACGGGTAATAACAATATTCAATCGCCCTGGTAGTGCTCTGCCTATGGACTCATAGGTTTTGCGACCCATGATCACAGGCTTACCCAGTGTTGTACGCTTAAAATGCGCCAAATCAGCCGGAAGATGCCAGGGCATTGCATTGTCAGCGCCGATAACCCGATTGTTTGCCATGGCTGCTATCATTGCTATTTTCACGTTCGCCATTACTGCTCCTTACTTTCTGTAAATGACCTCAACGTCGTAATCATCGTCGTCTTCGTCATCCCAGTCATCATCGTCGTAATCGAGATCATCAGCAGGGTCTTTGCGATGTGTGTCCCATGAAAACTCAACATCCTGCTTATCGTCTTCGGCTTCAACATCGTCAGGCAGGTTTTCGAGATAATTCATGATTTCATGACATAACGGGTCCAGATTCAAACGCTGGAAAGCAGAAATCTGGTACGTCGGGCCATCCCACTCCAACGCCTCTTTGATATCGTTACAAAGCGCTTCGGCTTCGTCTTCCAATAACAAATCGATTTTGTTAAACACCAACCAGCGTGGTTTTGAAGCCAGTTTTGGACTGTACTTCTCAAGCTCATTAATAATGGTTTTCGCATTTTCTACCGGATCTGATTGATCCGCTGGCATCAGGTCAACCAGGTGCAACAATATGCGGCAACGCTCAAGGTGCTTGAGGAACCGGATACCCAGGCCTGCACCTTCTGCCGCACCTTCAATCAAACCAGGAATATCGGCAATAACGAAGCTGCGCTGAGAGTCTTGGCGTACAACACCTAAATTCGGCACCAGCGTAGTAAACGGATAGTCCGCTACCTTAGGTTTTGCAGCCGATACCGAACGAATAAAGGTAGATTTACCGGCATTCGGTAAGCCTAGCAAACCAACGTCTGCCAGCAGCATGAGCTCTAATTTTAAGTTACGAATTTCACCCGGTGTGCCATTGCTTTTCTGACGCGGCGCCCGGTTTACACTGCTTTTAAAGCGCGCGTTACCTAATCCGTGATAACCGCCTTGGGCAACTTTCAACTTTTGACCATGTTTGGTTAAGTCGCCTAACACCTCTAGGGTATCAGCATCTGTTGCACGGGTACCTACAGGCACGCTTAGGGTTAAATCCTTACCGCCTTTACCGTTACAGTTACTCCCCTGGCCGTTTTGACCACGTTCAGCGCGGTGAAAGCGCTCAAAGCGATAATCAATCAGCGTGTTGAGGTTTTCGTCAGCAACCAGGTATACACTGCCTCCGTCACCACCATCACCGCCGTCAGGTCCGCCGCGTGGAACATATTTCTCGCGACGAAAGCTGATGGTGCCGTTACCACCGTCACCTGCTTCTACCCGAATTTCAGCTTCATCTACAAATTTCATGTTTTTCCCCGGAACGAACCCTAGATATTAAAGTGTACTGCATTTTACATGATAGGACTAAATACAGCCTATCCGGTCCCCGCATTTGCCTGAGACCTACAACAAAAAACCCCGCAAGCGCGGGGTTTTTTAAATCGAGAATCGATTGCGCTTATTCAGCAACAATGCTCACAAACTTACGGTTTTTAGGTCCTTTAACTTCGAACTTAACTTTACCGTCTGATAATGCGAACAGAGTATGGTCTTTACCGATACCCATGTTGTCACCAGCGTGGAATTTTGTGCCGCGTTGTCTAACAATAATGTTGCCAGCTAACACAGACTCACCACCGAAACGCTTAACACCTAAACGTTTGCTTTCTGAATCACGACCGTTTTTGGTACTACCACCAGCTTTTTTGTGTGCCATGTGTCTATGCTCCTATTATGCGTTAATACCAGTGATTTTCACTTCTGTGAACCACTGACGGTGACCCGCTTGCTTACGCGAGTGCTTACGACGACGGAACTTAACGATTTTTACTTTATCGCCACGACCGTGTGTAACAACTTCAGCAGTCACTTTACCACCGGCAACATATGGTGTGCCGATTTTAACGTCGTCACCATTGCTAACCATTAATACGTTATCAAACTCTACACTGTCGCCTGGAGCGACTTCGATCTTCTCGAGACGAACGGTTTGACCTTCGGCCACACGGTGTTGTTTACCACCACTTTGGAAAACCGCGTACATAACTTTCTCCGCTCTGCGCCAATGTGCGCTTCATCATTTCTAAAACAGGGCGCGAATTGTACGTGAATCGATACGTGATCACAACCCCACAAATGCGAAAAAAAGATTATTTTTCGAGCTAATTGATTTTAGGGAATCAAAACCCTTGATTTTCGTAGCTATGAGGCCGATTTACGAACTTCATATTTGATGAATAATGCGTGAATTCAACAAGCTAACCAGTTTTCTGGAAATCTTTGCTACAATAAAAAACGCCAGAAAATTTTAACCTATTGCAGCATTGCCAAGCGTCATGGGTTCGGTAGTACGCGGAAGGATCGGAAGGATCCCGCAAATCTCGCTCGCAGTGGCCACTTTACAGCATTATCTCCACCGGTGGGCGTAATTATACCGTTATTCACTGGATACGCGCGTTTATTTATGTACAATCTGCTGCCAGTTGAGGATGAGTCCCGGACGGCTACACACCATTATGAATATTGAGCAAATCAAAGTACTTGCTGAGTCTGACATGCAGTCAGTTAACCAGTTAATTCAGCAACAGGTTGATTCAGATGTTGCCCTGATCAATCAACTGGGCTTTTATATAGTTAACAGCGGCGGAAAACGCCTGCGCCCATTACTTACTGTCTTAGCAGCCCGAGCACTCAATATTCAGTCTCAGCAACACCATACTCTCGCCGCCATTATTGAGTTTATTCACACGGCAACGTTGCTACACGACGACGTTGTGGATGAGTCGACCATGCGCCGTGGTCGCGAAACCGCCAATGCCCTGTTTGGCAATCAGGCCAGTGTGTTAGTCGGCGACTTCCTTTACACCCGCTCATTTCAGATGATGGTAAGCCTGAACAGCATGCGAGTGATGGAAATCCTGTCTGACTCTACTAATCGCATCGCCCAGGGCGAAGTGCAGCAGTTAATGAACTGCAACGATCCGAACACCACGGAAGAAAGCTACTTCGATGTAATTTATGGCAAAACTGCACGTTTGTTTGAAGCCGCCACCCAGCTTGCCGCAGTTATTACCGGTCAATCAGAAGAAATAGAAGTGGCCATGCAAGATTATGGAAAGCACCTGGGTACGGCTTTCCAATTAGCCGATGACTTACTCGACTATGAATCAAATGCCGACGCTATGGGTAAAAATGCGGGCGACGACCTGGCAGAGGGTAAGCCAACTCTGCCACTACTTTATGCCATGTGGCACGCTAGCGAAGAAGACGCGGCTCTGATCAGAGAGGCCATCGAAAAGGCTAACGGGCTGCCCCACTTGGAGCGCATATTGGGCGTGATGAAGGAAACCGGTGCGCTGGACTACACTCGCCAAAAAGCGAACGAAGAAGCAGATAAAGCTATTACGGCGTTATCAGCCATTCCAGACAGTGATTACAAACAAGCGCTAATTGCACTGGCGCATATTGCAGTAGATCGTAACAACTAACTGCTGCTCTCCAGCATATAGCCGAGCAATCCAATCAAAAATCCAAGGACGCCACCTAGCGGCGGCGCCCAGTGGTTATCCATTTTTACCTGTGGTGCAATGTCTTGCAGCAGGGAATATAAAATCCCACCGGCAGCAAACAACATAATGGCCGATATAATGGCCGGATAGTCGGCAAGCCAGTAAAAGCCAATTAATGCCATTACGGGTCCGCTAAATGCCATCAGCGTAAAAAGACTAATGATTTTACGCTCGCTAAAATGGCCTTGTTCCTTTAATTCCCGAAATGCGTTGAAGCCCTCAGGAAAATTTTGAACCGCTACGAGCAATCCGAGTAACACGCTTCCACTGCCAATAGCCGCAGCCGTTCCCAGTGCAATTGACTCCGGAATAAAATCAATGAGCATTGATACCAACTGGCTGGCCGAGAACTGATGTTTCGCCAACCAAATATCCAACCCCATAAAAGCCAGAGAACCGGTAAGAAAACTCGCACTTGCCGCGGTCACGCTGAGAGCTTTTACACCTTCAGGTACCAATACCAGTGCGACAGCAGACATTAACGCACCTGCGCCCATGGCGAGAATACCGTGGCGCAGCTCTTCGTCTAGCCAGGCAGGAAATACCCGCTCAACACACCCCAACAAAGCGCCGGCTGGCATTGCCAGGCCAGCACACAACGCAATGATTAACAGAGTGTATATAGCAGGATCGGTCATTACAGGATATCAGGCCTGGTTGAGGCCTGCTTCACGGGTCATGTTCTCGTTGCGGTCGCGATGCACAATAACATTGTCTTCAATGCGGATACCGCCAAACGGTTTAAATGCCGCAACTGTGTCCCAGTTTATAAACTTCGACTGCTCACTGGCTTTTAAATCTGCCAGCAAAGACTCGATGAAATACAGACCGGGCTCCACGGTAAACACTTGTTGTGCTTCGACAGTGCGAGTGCAGCGAAGGAATGGGTGATCATCAGGTGCTGGGCACGGCGTGCCCCGGTCATCAGATACCAACCCACCGACATCATGTACCTGAAGGCCCAGGAAATGTCCTATGCCATGTGGGAAGAAGGTTTTAGTAATTCCCTCAGCCACACAATCTTCAGCCGACATATTCACAATACCGGCTTGCTGTAATATACGCCCGATACCTTCATGAGCTTTAGTTTGCAGCACTGGATACGGCACACCTGGCTTGAGCTCGTCGATTAAAGCGAGTGTCAGTGCATCGACTTCAGTGATTAAGTCGGCGAACGCGCCGGCCTGCTTCGCGTAAGTACGGGTAATATCTGACGCATAGCCATGACAGCTGGCGCCGGCATCAATAAGGAAAGAGCGATGTTCATCGGGAATCGCGGTGTCGTAAATCATGTAATGCAAAATTGAAGCATGTTCATTCAGCGCCACAATGCCGGTGTAAGGCACGTCATTCTCACCCTGTTGCGCCGCTAAATTGTAAGCCAGGTTAATGCCAAATTCGCTTTCTCCTGCCAGAAACGCGTCGGCCGCCGCTTTGTGGGCTCTAACCGCTATTTGATTTGCTTCGCGCATACACGCCAATTCGTAATCTGTTTTGAAAGACCTATGGTAGTGTAAATAGTGTAATACCCGATCCGGATTTACATTTTCAAAGCCCAGCGCTTTAGCCACTTCAATATATTCGCCGACATACGCGTAGCGAGACTTGTCAAACGGCAGGTATTTTTCAACCATGTCGGCTTGTTTCAACATCACAATGTCAAAGCAATCAGTCCAAAAATCATTTGGCTCCGGTGGGACCTTATGCCAAAAGTCCAATGGACGATAGAAAATCAGTTTAGGCTTGTCCGTGCCGTTCACCACTAACCAGCAATTCGGGTTGTCCACAACCGGCAACCAGGCCTTAAATTGTGGATTCACTTTGAACGGGTAGTGATTATCATCCAAAAACAATCGCTTGCCCTGACCTGAATGAATGACCAGGCCATCAATGCCCTCGCGCTCTATGGCTTGTCGGGTGCGTTTTTGGAGGGTTTCGATATGCGCAGCATACCGATCAACTTGAACTGTCATAGTGCCTCTGTATTTTGATTATTTTTACCGGCTAACACTATCACGGTGTCAGGGTAAAGTCAGGCTGTCCGCCGACACTTTCATGCGACTCAAAGTATCGAATACATTTGCGTCATGCCCCAATTGTTTTTGATATATGTAGCGGTACGCCATTACTGCTTTTACGTAATGCCGCGTCTCGCGATAGGGGATGTTTTCAATCCATACATCGAGTGGCTGTTCGCCTTCATCGGGCAACCATTCCTGTACACGTTTCCAACCTGCGTTGTAAGACGCGGTTACCAACACCGGATTTTCACCCAGCTTGTCATTCAGGTACTTCAGGTACTGAATTCCGAAAGCCAGGTTCTTGTCGGGCTCAAAAAGTGTCTTTCTGCTTACCCGCGATGACGTAATGAAGTTCACCGTGCCCGGCATCAGTTGCATTAACCCTCGTGCGCCGGCGGGCGACACCGCATCCACCATAAATGAACTCTCCCGCCGGGCAATGGCCATCGCCATGGCAGGATCCACCTGATGCTGTGTCGCTTGCTGCTGAAACTGCTCTGCAAAAGCAAGAGGAAAACGTCGCTCCACGTCGTCAAAATGTCCCGTTCTGGCAAAACCAAAGATAGCCTGGTCATGCCATCCCCAATTGCTGGCAAGTAACGTCGCCGCCTGCTTCTCCTCGCGGTTAAGCTTCTTGTTCAGGTAATACCACTCCCGGCGAGCCTCTACAAACCGACCCAATTCAAACCATTCCCTGGCGCGCTTAACAGCGGGATACAGACCTACCTTAGCCAGTAATGCATCGCTCACCTGAAGTGGCTGATTAGTCAACGCAGGCTGTTTAGCTAAACGGGCGCTGGCCAGAAAGCCGTAGTAATGGCGCTCACCCGACAATTCGCTCAACAACTGGTTTTGCATTGCATCTGCGTCCAGTTCTCCCAATCCCCTTGCCCGCCAATAGCGAAATGCTTCATCAAGCTGTTCCCGCTCGGGTGCACTGTCGATCACCTCCAGGGCACCTTGCCAGTCTTGCTGACGCAACATGTAGGCTAAATGCCAGTGTCTCACATCTGCCTCGGCGGCTGGCACATTCGCTTTCGCCAGCCATTCCATGGCTTTCTCGTCATTATCTATGGCCAGACTAATTGCGATGGCGCGGTGAATTTGCTGTAACTGCCCTTCGCTAAACTCGATTTTTTTCTGCCAGTTGGTAAATGCACGAATGGCTTTATCTGGCTTCTGCCAGGCAAGGCGGGTTAACCCGAAATAAATAACAGGTAACTCGTACTGAACATATTTTAAGGGAAAATCAGCATAGCGCGTGACCGTTGTCGGGTTGCGTTTCACTTGCCGCCACAGGGTGATGATGTAGTGATGCGTAGGCGGTATACGTCGCTGCAAGTAGCTTAGCATGCGGGTATTACCCGCCTTAGCCACAAGCTCGGCCCGGCCAATAACCCTATCTATGGTCATTAACCCTGCGCGTTGCCAGAGCTTAAAAACAGGGTCGCACTCGTCTGGCCGGGACTGCCCGGATAACCAGATATCGTTAACTTGCTCCAACCAAAAAGCCGGATTGTCTGTCACAGACAGTTGGAAATTCAGGTAGTCACAGGTGTAACGTGTGCCCAGATGGGGTTGATAGGCCTCAATATAGGGCTCCGCCAACGATTGATTAGCCAACTCTGACAACCAACGTTTGCGCAATGTCGTTTCCAGAGGCGTACCCGCATACCGGGTTAAGAAACGGTCTACCTCAGATACCGGTAAGCTTTTCAGACGCTCACTCAGCGCCTGCAGTCTGAGATACGGCAGTAGAGGATAATCTTTGAGGGGTTTTAGCGCGTCTTCGATACGCTTGGTATCCCGTTGACGCCAAATTTGATTATCCTTTTCAAGCGACAAAAATTGCTCACGCTGCGCAGCTAATCGCTCATCCGGCATGCTTCCGGCCTGGGCGGTTATCGCAAAAATGCAAAATAACACGCAATAGCGCCAACTTTTCATACGCACAACGCTTCCCTCGTTACCTGACTGCAACCTTCAATACATATATTGGATGTCACTTCCTTCATTATTCCATCATACCGCGTTACGCACTATCACAAAGGCAAAAATGCCAACACTACTAAAATTGTAGACAAGTAAGCCGGGAGTGCGACGTTAGTCTGGATATATCTTTCTGAATTGATAGTGCTATACATATCTATAAATAAATTAAATGTCAGCCTAACAGCTTGAAACTTGGGCACTTGACACCATATCTATCGATAAATTGAAACGCTTGTTTGAATTTTAGTTGAAATTTTTCTCTGCTTTGGAAAGAATCAGGGTCTATAACTAGTACGCGCCTCCCTACAATTTTATTTCATGCGTTACGCGGAAAGGAGACAATAATGATCTATGAAGGCCAAAATCTAACGGTATCACTGTTAGATAACGGTTTTGCTGAACTCGTATTTGATGCGGCCGGTTCAGTCAATAAATTTGACCGTCAAACAATTAATGAACTTGATGAAGCCACCCAGGCTATTGCTGGAAACAGCGATATTAAGGGTGTCATCGTTCGTAGTGGTAAACCTGCCTTTATCGTGGGTGCTGATATCACTGAATTCACCGGTATGTTCGCCCAGCCAGAAGAAGAAGTGCTGGAATGGGTAAGCAAAACATCTCAAGTCTTCGATCGCTTTGAAGATCTGCCTGTACCCACTATTGCTGCCATCAACGGATTCGCACTGGGCGGAGGTTGTGAAATGGCACTGGCTTGTGATTTGCGTGTTGCAGATACCACTGCCGCTATTGGTTTACCTGAAGTAAAACTGGGCCTGATGCCTGGTTTTGGTGGTACCGTTCGCCTTCCACGTGTGATTGGTTCAGATAACGCGCTGGAATGGATGACAACCGGTAAAGATCGTAAAGGCCAGCAAGCACTCAACGAAGGTGCCGTTGATGCGGTTGTCGCGCCAGAAAAACTGGTTGAAGCAGCATTAAGCATGGTTGCTGACGCAGCCGAAGGTAAAATTGACTGGCAGGCACGTCGCAAAGCGAAGACCTCTCCGTTAAAACTGAATAAAAACGAAGCCATGATGAGCTTCTCTACTGCGCAGGCATTCGTTGCTGCTAAAGCGGGTAAACACTACCCCGCTCCTCACATGATGGTAGAAACCGTTAAGAATGCCTCTGTGCTGGATCGCGCTGGAGCGTTAGCGCTAGAAAATCAGGGTTTTGTGAAGCTGGCGAAAACCGATGCAGCGAAAGCGCAAATCGGTATCTTCCTTGCTGACCAGCTTGTGAAAGGCAAAGGTAAGAAGCTGGCTAAGTCTTCTACCAAAGCGATTAAACAAAACGCAGTATTAGGCGCAGGTATCATGGGCGGCGGTATTGCCTATCAAAGCGCGGTAAAAGGCACGCCGGTTGTAATGAAAGACATCGCTCAACCCGCACTTGATTTGGGCTTATCTGAAGCTGCCAAGATCCTGGGCAAAGGCATGCAGCGCGGCAAAGTTACGCCAGACGTCATGGCGAAGACACTCAATGCCATCACGCCGACGCTTGAATACAATGCCATTAAGGATGCTGACCTGGTCATTGAAGCCGTTGTTGAGAATCCAAAAGTGAAAGGCATTGTTCTGGCTGAGACCGAGCAACATGTTAGCGACGATGCAATCATCTGTTCGAACACCTCAACCATCTCGATTAACCAATTGGCAGAAAGCCTCAAAAAGCCAGAGCGCTTCTGTGGGATGCACTTCTTCAACCCAGTACACCGTATGCCACTGGTAGAGATCATTCGTGGCGAAAAAACCTCAGATGACACCATCGCAGCCGTTGTTGCCGCAACGCTGCAAATGGGGAAAACCCCTATTGTGGTAAACGATTGTCCGGGATTCCTGGTTAACCGTGTACTGTTCCCCTACTTTGCGGGCTTCTCGAAGTTGTTGCTTGACGGCGCTGACTTTGTAGCGGTAGACAAAGTCATGGAAAAACAATTTGGTTGGCCAATGGGTCCGGCGTACCTGCTTGATGTAGTTGGTATGGATACAGCTGACCACGCAGCGTCAGTTATGGCTGATGGCATTCCGGAGCGCATGCAGAAAATCGACAATGACCCGGTTACAGTCTTGTTCAATGCACAGCGGTTGGGTCAGAAAAACGGCAAAGGCTTCTACAACTTTGGCACCGACAAGCGCGGCCGTCCATCTAAAGAAGCAGCCGCAGAAGCTTACGAGCTTATTACGCCAAACGCCGCTGCAAAACAGGACTTCAGCAGTGAAGAGATCATTGCTCGTCTTATGATTCCAATGGCAAACGAAGCGATTCGTTGTTTGGAAGAAGGCATTGTAGCGAGTGCTGCTGAAGCGGACATGGCCTTACTGTATGGCCTGGGCTTCCCGCCATTCCGCGGTGGTATTTTCCGTTATATTGAAACTATGGGATTAGCGAACTTCGTTGAACTTGCAGACAAGTACGCTCACCTTGGTCCGATTTACCAAATTACAGACGGCGTGCGTCAAATGGCCGCTGACGGTAAATCTTACTTCGCTTAATCACCTTAGGAGAATAGAACATGAAAGAAGTTGTAGTTATCGACTGTATTCGTACCCCGATGGGTCGCTCAAAAGGTGGCGTATTTCGTAACGTTCGCGCTGAGACATTATCGGCGCATCTGATGAATGCCTTGCTGGTTAGAAACCCGGGTGTTGATCCTAGTGAGATCGAAGACATCATTTGGGGTTGTGTACAGCAAACGAAAGAACAGGGTTTCAACGTTGCACGTAACGCACAGTTACTCACAGATATCCCACGTAGCACCGCGGCCGTAACGGTTAACCGTTTATGCGGCTCGTCGATGCAGGCGCTGCATGATGCCACTAAAGGCATTATGACGGGTCAAGGCGATGTGTACATGATTGGTGGTGTTGAGCACATGGGTCACGTACCTATGACATTCAACGTGGATTTCCATCCGGGTCTTGCGAAGTACACGGCTAAAGCCTCTGGTAACATGGGTATGACGGCAGAGCTGCTGGGCCGTCAGAATGGTATTACTCGTGAGATGCAGGATGCATTTGGCGCGCGTTCTCACCAACGTGCGCATCAGGCACACCTGGAAGGCCGCTGGGCCAATGAGATTGTTGCCACTGAAGGTCACGATGCTGACGGTGTATTAAAACTCATCGACCACGATGAAGTGATTCGCCCGGAAACAACGGTTGAGACCCTGGCAGGCCTGCGTCCGGTATTTGACCCAGTCAACGGGACTGTTACCGC
Source organism: Marisediminitalea sp. (assembly GCF_984433645.1). Classification (NCBI taxonomy): domain Bacteria; kingdom Pseudomonadati; phylum Pseudomonadota; class Gammaproteobacteria; order Alteromonadales; family Alteromonadaceae; genus Marisediminitalea; species Marisediminitalea sp. The sequence goes on along the minus strand of NZ_CFIDRX010000051.1, from coordinate 3,371 downwards.
AGGTACATCATCAGCTATCTCTGACGGTGCATCGGCTATGTTACTGATGTCAGCAGAACGTGCGAAAGCACTGGGCCTGACACCACGCGCCCGTATCAAATCTATGGGTGTTGCAGGTTGTGACGCTGCGATCATGGGCTTTGGTCCGGTACCAGCAACACAGAAAGCGTTGAAACGTGCAGGTATGACCATGGACGATATTGAGCTTGCAGAGTTCAACGAAGCCTTCGCAGCACAAGCACTTAGTTGTATTAAACAGCTTGGCTGGTTAGAACAATACGACGAGAAAGTTAACCTGAATGGCGGTGCCATTGCACTTGGTCACCCGCTGGGTTGTTCAGGCTCGCGTATCAGCACAACGTTGCTTAACCTAATGGAAGCGAATGACAAATCTGTTGGTCTGGCTACCATGTGTATCGGGTTAGGTCAGGGTATTGCGACCATTTTCGAACGCGTTTAATCATCGATAGATTGTTTATCAGGGGGTCTTAATGGCCCCCTTTTTTACACGTTGAAATCACTACTTTGCGTATTTATACTCTCTCGCACCTGACATCTGGTTTTTAATTTTAAAACTTTATCTACGCACATAGATCAGCTCTATTAAGCATACTCCACGTAACAAATTGCAGGTAAAATAAGCAAGTAATATTTACTTACAAATCAAGTCAGCGAATCACTTTGCCATCCAGATATTTTTAATATAAAACATGCACTTATCAGTTCATAAATACGCTTTAATGAACTGCTTCACGTATTATAAAAGAGAAAGGATACCCAATGAAAAAAACACTATTAGCTTGCCTGCTTGCGGTTGCATCATCCTCTGCCAATGCAGATTGGAATGCCGGTCTGTCTTACATCAACCTGTCTGACAGTGATGACGGAATGGATATGTCGTTAGGCGGTATAGTAGGCCATGCCAGCTACGACTATGCAATCTCAGACAAATTTACTCTGGTGCCGGAATTTCGCCTGGGTGTAGGCGTTACCGACGACGAAATGGTGGTATTCGCGACACCTGTCGAGGTGGAACTCGATTTATTCTCTGCCTTTTCGGTAAGAGCCCAATATGAAGTAACAGAGCAATTTTACGTATTTGCTAACCCTTCCTACGGATATGCTAAATTCAAAATTACCATTCCAGCATTCTCTGAATCAGACTCTGATGGTGATTGGGAATTCGGTTATGGTGCAGGTGCAGGATATCAGGTAAGCGATAGCGCGGCGTTGGAAGTGCGTTACGAATCTTTTGATGGTACCGGCGCACTATCTGCTGGCGTAAGTTTCAGCTTCTAAGTAACAAAAAAAGAGGCACGTGCATACGTGCCTTTTTACTTTCCTATGACATGTCGTACAGCAGAGAGCAATGAATCTGTTACCGTAACACCTTCAAGTTGTTGCACCTCATGATAGTCTGAACTGATTAGGTAGCCTGTTCGCACACCAGCACTTTTACCGGCTTCCATATCGGACACTTTATCACCGACTATTACCGAGTTTGCCATATCAATATCAAAAGCCTCTTTTGCTTTTAACAGCATTCCTGGCTTAGGCTTCCGACAATCACAGTCAAGTAGATAATGCCCCCGACCTTTCTTTGCGTGATGCGGGCAGTAATAAACCTTGTCTATGTTAATACCCTTTTGAGCAAACTGTTCAAGCATCCAATTATTCAATTGGAGGAATGCCTGCTCAGAAAAATACCCTCTAGCGATACCGGACTGGTTAGTCACAATAATAATAGCGTAACCGGCGTCCTTTATAAGCTTACAGGCATCGAAGACACCCGGGTTGAAATCGAACTGCTCAGGCTTTGAAAGGTAACCGTGATCGATGTTGATTACACCGTCGCGATCCAGGAAAAATGCTTTCACTAGGTACATACACCGCTATATAAGTTATTGCCAGAGTATATCGCACTTCCCGTTATTTTCAGACATTGACCTTTCGCCATGAATTCGCACCAATGCCGCTAAACATATATAATGAACAAAAAACAATATACCAACGTTGCCCATGTTAGACATTATTAAATCTAAAATTAACGACTCTATTTCGGCCAAAAAAGCATTGCTGGATGACGAAGTGCTTCTGAATGAATTCAATGCCCTGATCGATGCCTGTCTGGCTTCATTGAAGCAAGGCGGGAAAGTCATTTTTTGTGGAAACGGCGGCAGCTTTGCAGATGCGCAACACTTGTCGGCGGAATTTACTGCACGATTCGAAAAAGAGCGACGTTCATTGCCCTCTTTAGCACTGGGTACTAACAGTTCAACACTCAGCGCCATTGGTAACGATTATGGCTTTGAATACATATTCTCTCGTGAACTAGACAGTATCGCGACTGATAAAGACGTGTTTATTGCCATTTCCACCAGTGGAAACAGTAAAAACGTTGTAGAGGCAGTAAAAGTTGCTAACGAGAAAGGCATCAAAACCTGGGGTTGGACTGGAAAAGGGGCAGGCAAAATGGGAAGCCTCTGCGCTACCATTCAAATACCTTCAAACAATACGGCGCGAATTCAGGAATGCCATATACTGCTTGGTCATATTCTTTGTGGGCAAGTAGAAGAGCGTTATTTTAGCTAGACTCAGCATCCCGATAGAGATCGACAGGAAACCATTCGGTGATCTCTATCGCGGGCTTATCCTCTATGTGAATCACATAAGTTCTGTACGCGACTTCTTTCTCTGTGTCCCAAAACGTTTCATCGGCTGTTTCGACACCCAAATCGAGTATTTCCCGGTAAGATTCTACACCTTCATCTCTTAATAATTCACCAATGCCGATCTTGTTTTCTACCAATCGCTGAGCAGTTGTTTCGGGTAACACGTTAAGGTGTATATAAGAATCCGCAAACGCGTAGGTACGTCTACTCTGCTGTCCTGATAGTGTCACTTTTCTATGAAGATACTGGCTGCCATGGCTTTTCTTTAAGCAAGTTTGACGAGTGGGCTTATCGACAAGTTGTTGAAGCTGACTTTCTACCAGAACGGGCTCCCAATAATACGCTTCAATTGACTTGGTCACTGTTCCATCTGTTACCAGTAATGTACGTAAAAATGGAGGTAATGCAGACAAATCGACATCATGCCCTTTAGCATTTACAACAATGTTGCCTTGAACAAAGCCCTTTGTTTTAAAGTGTTTCTGAATCAAAACTACTGAACTCACATGCAGATATCCTCCAGTAATATAACACTTTAACTAATTGAGCGCTGTTGTAGCAGTGATATAAATAACGAGTATTGCGATTTTTCCGGGTTTTCTTAAAAATTTAATCGGGATTGATCAGGGGCTTATTTAAGTTCCCGGATAAGCGCTTCGCGCTTTCCGGGATGACGGTGATGTGGTTGTGTTTACGGGA